>NZ_AP019741.1 GCF_006757745.1 Acinetobacter radioresistens DSM 6976 = NBRC 102413 = CIP 103788
TTTTGCTGTAAGCATACTTTTAATCAATGCAGTAAAACCCAAAACCAGTGAAACAAATATTACCCAGAACATCGTAATCTCGGTCCATTTATGCGGATACGGCGGTTCTTGGTTCCATGTCATGATGAACATCACGCAATAGAGAATAAAAATAATGCCACTTAGAAGCATAGACACCACGAGCAAGATCAATAAACCCTTATCAATTTTCTTTGGCCCGAAATATGGCTCCACCTTAGATGCTGTCCATTCATTTTTTAAAACTTTATAAAATAGTATGGTTAAAACACTGACAACGAAGGTCACAATCCCAACTGTCAACCAGTTAGGTTCTTGTTCTGAACTAAACTCTGATCCGATCATCACCAATAGAAACGGCGCATAAAACATGTAAAGTGATAAATAGGCCGTATTTTCTGTAGTCCAAAAATGCTTATTCATTTGCTTACCTTTAATACAATTTTATTTAGCGGGTGTTTTCCACGTATTCACTAAAGCAGCAATCCAAGTATCCATTGCCTGTACCATCATTTCCCGCTCTGCACCTTCTGGATACATATTAAATTTTGCATTCCAACTAGACGGCGTTTGGTCTGTCCCATAAACCAGAAATTCATTAATTTCACCTTGCTCCACAAGTCTATCGCTGATCCACGATTCAAATGCACGCGCAAAAAGTTCAACCGGATCAGCCCAATAAACTTTTCTTGTTTGGCTATCCAGATTTACGCCATTTTTGCAAAAATTACTTGGTAACTTGCGTTTATGGTCCCCATCTGCAAATAACAACACATGCAGCAAATCTGTGAACTCCGGCATCATCTGACTATCTTTCATATTGTTGTGTTCAAAGTAAAGATTATGCTTCACAGTCGGATGACGGCCCCGAATAACCTGACCAAAATTTTCTGTGATGAAACTACTGACCAAATTGTTCCGCTTTGAAATGTAAGCATCGAGAGCGTGTCCAAATTCATGACTCAAAGCGCCGACTCCCTTAGTCTTGGTCAAATGAATAAGCCACTGGTCACGTTCAAAATGTGCAGCCACATTATCTGCTCCCTTACCACGACTGCCGAATGCAATACCAAGAGTACCCCCCAAAGAAGCAAAAGTCGGCGGCAATTTGAAGATACGAGCAAGGTCCATAAAAGAATCATACGTTGCATCTAGGAAACCCTGTCGTTCAGCCTGTGTTACCCAATTACCGAACTCTACGCCACGAAAGCGGAATGTTTCTACAAATTTCTCTACGGATACTGGTTCATCATTACGATAATTAGGTCCCTGTCGTATAAAAGGTCGATCGAAGGTAGGACGTTTGGGCGGTTTTGATCGCTCTTTTTTCTGTTTGGGTGTGTTTTTACGAATGCTTAAGATTTCTTTTTCAAAAATTCGTTTTGATTCAGCCATCGCTTCATCAAATGTCTTATACGCTACCCAATCATTTAAAGTACTGACTGATTTGGCGGTTGCTCCCTTGACGGCGTACCATGAATCTTTTCTGGTACGTGTATCAGTAAGAATGCAGGCTCCATAATTATCCGTATCTAATATATCTTCATCCTCAGCCCAACCTAAAGCTTCAAGACAGTTTAACCGTAGTCGTGCCTCCATATTCAAGCTTAAGGGATGGGTAACACTTCGTTGTGTTGATTTTCCTGCTGCATACTTTTCATAAAGCTTTTTAGAGTTTGGATACTTACTGCCCATAAAGGCATTAAAGTCATCAGTCAGTTTCTTTATGGATTCATAGTGTTCGTTTTCATAGGCATTTTTCAAAAATTCGATGCTGTACTGATAAGCCTTGGCCCAACCATAATCTGTAATATTGAATCGTAGATATTCATACGGCTTACTGGTGAGGTTGTCATATACAATCATGAATAGGATTGCGTGTTTCGCTGTGTTTAGACCGCCTCTTACATCTTCCCTAAAGTTTGGCCGGCTCCACAACTTACGCTTGGTGATCTCACTCTCTGATCCGGACTGATTAAAATTAAAATTAGCCGGTTGCGCCATGTCTTTTTTCGCGCCTTCAAACTTTTCCCCGACATCCCCGATATAGTTTTGAGATTCTGTATTATTCCCTATAGACATCTTAAAACCTCCCCCCTTAAAGCCACTTTAATTTTGATGATTGATAATCGAGAATTCCACTTAAGTAGACGGCGTATCTTAGAGCTTGATCCGCATCGAACTTAATACCAAGTTCTCTTAAGAATTTGAGTTCATCTTTGAAAGTACGTTTATTGACGGTATCTCTGGAAGTAGCTGCATAGTAAGCATATTGGCCGGCCAAGTATTCTGATGTGAATTTTGGATGTCGGACAGTATGATCCATTGCAAAGAATGGAACCAGTTTAGAGAAATCCATATCCCATAGTGCGGCACATACTATATATTCTGCATTCATCGCTGCTTACTTCATTGGTTTGCAGACATACTTTTGAATGCTTCCAGAGATTTGATTGTCATTGGCGATCCTGAACTTAAGATCGTTATATGAATATCGTTCTTCTGCGGTGAGCTTCCCTTTACGGTCATGTTGAGCGATATGTAGGCGTGCCACTGTGCCTTTTTCACAATCAGCCAAATTTTTAGCAATGAGATAATCTCCATGAGGGAAAGATTCATTGTTATAGGCTTTGGAGGTGAGTTTGCTTGTAAACGCAACCAGTTTGTTTTTAGGGTTCTTAATAATGGTCAGATCATCAATTTGAACCAAGACATTATCATCCTGAGCAACATAGGACCAAGTATTCTTAGTATCTATAGGAGGTAGAGGTTCAGCCTCAATAACTTGGGCTGCTCTGGATGGTAGCATTGGACATAGATAGTCCATGACTTTTGTATAGATACTATTTGGGGCAATTTTAACAACATTGATTGCGCGGCCATCATCTACGGTTTTGTATGTGATTTTTCCTGCGGGATTGTATTTAATCAATGAATAAAGAGTTTTGGTCGCCGTAACACAGTTAATGGTTTCTGTAGCGATCAACAGTTCACCTCTATTTAAGCCGTTACCGCTCTCACTGGCTTCTAACCGACTTTTATAAAGTACTTCTTCGGTACGGTCGGCATTCATCAAGATTGAGTCTTTATCGATATAGAGCTTAGTACCAGACTTGTTGATACCAATAGGCTGCCATGATGCTGCATTCACATTAAGGGAAAATACAGCAGCACAGCTTAGTAATAATATTTTATTCATAACGACTCTAAGGGTTTGTCATTATTAATTATTATAATGTTTATTTAATGATAAAGCATTATTACTATTAATTATTGATAAAACATTTTATAAATGAAAAATAGTACGACAACGAATATACAGAAATAAAGATAATTAAGAACAAAATCTAGTGTACTGTCACCTTTAATTTTGCGTACATAGTCTTTATGCTTACCGTCTATGTTTTCATCTACATCTTTGATTTTTTCATCAAGTAATTCTTTAAAAACATTCACATCATCTTTAGTAAATTTACCATTAGAGCGGAAGAATAATTTCAGAATAAAGCCTGTACCTTTCTCTATAGCAGCTTTACCAAACATGGGGTTGATATTGCCCTTGAGTTTGGCATCACCTACATTGGTGACAAAGCCCTCTACCTGAGATGAATCGACCTTTAACACTTTTGCTAGATGTTTGATGTGTGCATGGTTTTGAAAGATTGGATTATAGATAATGTTTTTATCACCACGCTTATTCCAGTGTAGCCAGTTCTTATCATCTATATCTCCTTTGAGTTCGCCATTAAGGTTTTTTGTTTCAATACAGAAGATACCTTTACGGCTTAAGACAATATGATCGATCTGGGTTGTGCCTCCGGATACGGTCATAAAGGTTACGCCGTCATATACTTTTGCCCCACTCCATCCTAACCAGAATCTCAACTTTCGATCTACCTTAAGCTCACCCTGACGACCTAATTTATCCTTCTTTTTTTGAACCAGATATTTTCTTATGTATAGAAAAATGCCAATTAAAGTGAGTCCAGTGAGTAGATGATATATCTCCATTTTACTGCTCTATAAATTAATATTAAATTTATAATACTAAAATTTATATTAAATGTTATTATAATATTACTAATATTTTAATATTTACTCGTCATGAAAAAACGTCATAGTGTTAATCTTATATGCGCTTTATCAGTAACATTGGTTGGCTGTGGTTCGACTGGAACACATGAGATCGGTAGACTACTTGCGGCTCCACTCATGACTGACTGCATGAATAATGCCATTTCCTATATCTACAATAATCAAAAAACAGAATTTGATACGGCTAATATTTCTTTGAATACGCCACAAGAAGATGACATCACTTATATAGGTAAATCAATCAAGTCATATTTAAGCAATCAAACTGAAACCATGCAGCAATACTCAGAAGTATTAAATAAATATCCTACTGTAAGCGTGGTCAGTCTTGGCTTAACATCGGATCGGGACCAAATAAGCTGCGATTATGTTTATTTCGCAGATAAGAACAAAATCTCTCAAAAGCCTTTGCTTTACAAAATATCGGGTGCTAACCAAAAACACTACATCCTTGCTGATCAACCAGTCAGTGAAATCAGCCCTATTGAATACCTTTTTGAACTTCCAAAGAATCAAAACGGATTCCGTCTATTCAATTTAGAATTTAAGAAAAATACGTTTAAACCTACTTTAAACAATTCAGATGTTTTAAAAAGAATTGAAGATGTTGTAAGCAGTAATAACTTAATGGAATTTTATGACTTGGATCAGCCGGTTCAAGCAGCTTTATCTGTGCAACTTGCAAACTATGCGACTGCTAATCTGGACATTCCTACTTTCTTACCTCAGAACCCAATTCGTCTTACTCCACCTATTAACAAGAATCTTGACCTCAAGATTGATATTACGGATGAAGAAAATATTAATGCCAAGCGTATGCAACGTTTCAATGAAGAACGCTATGTCGATCCACTGACAGGCATTAACACCACTCGTAACGTTCTACAACAGATGCGCGAAGAACTTGGCTTAACCAGTAACCGGTTTGATGTGGGTGGTGAAGGAACAGATTTAAGCATTAATACCAGTAATTTTACTCAAGAAGAAATTCTGCAAAGTCGCCGTGAGATGCAGCAAGAACAAGAAAGACAATGGGATGTTCAACGATGAACTACTTCCAACGATTAGGTAATTATATAGGGGCAATGCGCGGCAATCCTGATGCTCAGTTTAAGATTGCTAACCTGATGAATCAGAATGATGATCCAGACTCCAAAGATCGTGCCTTTACTTGGTTTATGAACTCAGCAGACCAAGGCCACCCAGAATCTTGCATGTATATGATTCGTCATGCTATCCGGATCAACGATATTGATAATGCTGTCAAATATCTGCGCTTGAGTCTGCCCTCCGAAAATGGAGTAAATGAGGCTCTGCTTGGGCAAATGCTTCTGAATGCCTATACACAGCATATCGATCAGCAGCGCATGAATAATGGCAACTTGAAAGCTGTGACTGAATTGGATCACTACATTCAATCACTTTATCCGGCTCCTGCAAAAAATGAATTAAATTTGCTTTCACCCGAAGTCGCTTTGAAAACTTTAGACGAAGCTTTAAAACATTTAAAAGTCGGGATCGAATATCAAAATCCACTCGCCCTCCATGCTTTAGCCGTCTACACCCTCGAATATAAAACTGACATTAATCAGGAAGAAAAAATACAAGCTGTTAAATGGCTCACGCTTGCTTCTAACAAAAACTTTGCGCCGTCCCTTCAAGTTCTGGCAGGGATTTATGAGAACGGCTTGTATGGCTATAAGGCCAATATAGAGCATGGCCTTAAGCTGCGTATTAAAGCTGCGGAAACAGGCTCTAAAGAAGCTCAATACACACTTGGAATGCTCATCTTTAAAGGTAATGGCTTTCAACAAAATCGAGCGGAAGGTAAAAAACTTATCAAAATGGCTGCGGATCAAGGCTATCAGGAAGCAATTGATTTTTTGGAAACGGTTGAGGTAAATAATAATGGATAAGGCAAAAACTATTGAATGCACTGTAATTCGTGATGTGAGAACACCGGATTTTTTTCATTCTTTAACTGAAAGTGATATTGAAACTATCGCCTTAAAATTAAGTGATGATCCCAAAGGTCGATTTAAAGAGCATTTAAATGATAAGCTCATTCGAGAATTTATTGTATTCCTATCCAATATCAAACCAGAAATGGTCACTAAATTTCAAAGATATAAGAAGCGTAAAGTGAAGAAGGCTGCATAAGCCTTCTTTTTTTATGATCAAACCACATTCAATATGGGTAGGATTTTATGATAGGTACAGAAGCTTCGATATTTATTGGTTTAGCATCAATATTATTTGTGCTGTTGTTTATAGCGGTTGGATGTTTTCATGCTTATAAACTGATAGGACGAAAAAGGGATTTGGCAATCTCAGTGTTAATTTTTGCCCTATTCTTTTCAGATATTTTCGCCATTGTTTATTTTGCGGCAGCCGCTTAAGGGACAATAACTGGCACACCGATCAAGCTTGCCATATCCTGATTTTCTTCTTGAGTATGCTGATCTAAAGTCAGTTTATTCCATATTTTGTATGAAATCTCTGCATTATCTTTCATGATCGCCACTACATCACCAGATACATCAGGTCTAGCTGAAATCATCCGATATTCACTTAAAAGCACTTTAGTATTCAAAGTAAAATAAATGGCTTTTTTCTTAGTCAATATGGCTTGCTTAGCTACAAACTTTTCGCATTGTTTTATATATTCATTATTCTTTTCTAACCACTGACCATGTAAAGACCAAACAAGACTAGGCATATTCTCTGATTTAATTGACTGCAATCTTTCTACTTCTAACGTAGGTACATATACATAACTGTATTGTTCCCCGATCCACCCTTTTCCTAAGTCGAACAGTGGCTCTATATCTATGGCCTCTTTATTCAAGTTGTCATGAGGCCATCTTACAGGGAAATCATCAAACGCTTTCCATAGTGATACGTCATGAGAGAGTAATTGGTTTTTACTTGTACTCTGATACAGCTTTTTTACATAATTCGTTATTATATGTTTACGGACGACCTGTGTTCCTCTGACCTTATAACTCCATTCATACACCACATAAAATTGCTTCAAAAGTGATGTTGGCAGTTCGATTAAAATCCCATTAATGAAGCCGTTACCACTCTTGTCCTTCGCAATATATAAAGATTTATTTTCAGGATGCTGAACGGCGCGTAATATTTTACCGTCAATACTGACATTCATATCAGGAATCGTAATTGAAAGTAATTTTATACTTTTGACATGTTTATGTGGATTATAAAACTTAGGAACTAAATGTAATAACACGCGAATCACCAGTATTGAGAAAGGCTCAACAAATACTTATTGGTGAGGCCACTCGCGGAATTATATTATTATAATTCTGATAATTCAGCTTTAATTTCCGGCAATTCGCTTTCATCAATATTGGATGAAAAATATTTTAGGTCTACTCGCACAAAATCTACAACTGAAAGGCTTAACAACTCAATATCAATCAGATCATCTTTTAATTCGTCATGCTCTTTTTTGATGATTTCATTCGGGTCATAACATCCTGCATTTTCATCCTTCACAGTGATGAATCGTGAATTATAGACATGAGAATTGTGCAAAAACTCTTTTGCTTCATCTTCATTATCAAAGTTCAGATAAATTGGATTCGCCTTAAGAATTGAAAAGCAAAAACCGTTGTCCTCCAAGGTTTCACAAATCGGTTTTTTAGGGAATTGACGGCACATTAAATGAAAAATAATTTCATCATTCGGGTTATATGTATCGCTGATCTCATTAGTAATATTGAACATCTGCTGATAGACAGACATAGACTTGGAACCACTTTCAACACGAATAAACTGAACGTGGTTGATTGAGTTAATTCGAGCAATCTTTCTTATAAGTTGGCTGAGCGATTTTATTGTTCTGAACTGATCTTTTGAATATAGAAAAATGACAGTTTCATATTTATATAAGTGGGACCTAATACTGATATAGGACCATAGGAAACTTTGCATATCCACTAAGAGAATTCGCTTCATTACAATAAATCCTGTTAGTCGGTATATGGTTAAAGGGAAAGCCCGACCATCGGAATGATCGGGCAATTAATTAAGCTGCCTCGCCTTCTAGCAAAGCCAAAGCTTTAAATTTTACGTTTGGATAGCATTGCCATACCGATTTTTCGTCTGTAATTTCTTCAAATACTGGTGATTGCCACTGATAGAATTTTAAGAATTTTCCCTTACTGATGATCTCTCCACCAAATTCCTGCACTTTGCTCGAAAAGATTGCATAACCATGGTTGGTTTTTTCGTAATGAGTTTCACAGCCTTTTTCTGCATACACCTGAACTGATTTTTCAGCATCTTCAATTGTTGGACAGATTTTAGTAAGCGAAGCCTTGGTTATTGCTACCAGATCATCTCGGATCGTAAACTTAGAAAACTCAGGTAAACCGTGGTAAGTACGTGCCATAACACGGATTACTTGACGCTTAACTTCATCTAAATCCTTTGCCAGAATTGCAGCTTCAAGTTTTACTACGGCCTCATAAATATCATCTACATAGCAAAGATAATCTTCACGGGGGAACAAGGTTTCCTCAAAGTAGATGTCTTTCAGGTCTTTTTCTCGAATCGGCATATCGATCAGATAGGCTAGAGCTAAAATAGTCGTGATTACATCACCAATTCCATCACGTAGTTCAAGATAATCTTCATCTCGTACCGCACGAACCAGTTCACGGAATTCAGAAAGGAAAATATTAAAACTTCCTATTGCAGCCGTTTGATTTTCCAAATCAAACGATCCACGTACTCGGGTAAATTCTTCTTGTAGTGCATAAATCATTGGATAATCATGCAAATCTAAAATAGATGAAAGTGTTCCCACAATAAAATACTCAGTAAAAAACCTATTTCATTATTATAACATGATTTAATATTAAATTAATATTATGGTTAATATAATATTAGAATAATATTAAAACTATATATTAATATTATTACTATTATTTCGCTAAATCATACATTTCTTTAGCAGCGATCTCTGACTTTGGTACACCGGCCAGACCATGTTCAAATATGTACGCCAGAACCTTTCTACATTCCTTCTGGGTTGCAGCACACTTCTTCCCATAGTGCAGACTATTCTTTTCCATCAGGCTTTTCATTTGACCATCATTTTCAACTAAAGCCTGTTCCAGACTGTTCTTTGCCATTTCAAGTTGTGCATGTGAGTAACCCATGTCAGCCGCTTGGCTCATTAGATCAGAACCATCATGAATATTTTGGCTTACACCATCAGCAGTCAACATCATTTTGCCGGCCATATAAGCTGCTTCTGCATCAAATTCGGATGCGATCAAAAAGTAGTTCAAAGCTTCATGTTTGTCCTGACTTACCCCACGGCCCGTATAATACATAGTACCTAACAGTCGGGATGCGATGGGATCGCCATTTCCTTCAAATGCCTTGAGTGCATTATCAAATGCGGATTTATAACCCTCTTGCGTACCACTGGCATAGTCAAAAATTGCCTTTTGAGTGAATGCCGATAGGTCTACATCTTTGACAATGTTCGCCTCCCTTGAACTACTTGCAGCCTGAGCAAAGCAGGATGCAGAACAAATTGTTAAAGTAACTAAAAATTTGGTTATACTCATGTTTTGCGCCTTTAATAAATGATATAGAGCCAAGTCGATCCATGGAAAAACTTTCAAAATATCTGGTAGTCATCGTCTTGGTTGTTTTTGCTTGGAAAACTCTAGCCTACTTTGTAGGTCAACGTGATCATGCCATTGTCTACACTAAAAACTGCTTAGAACGAGAAGTAACAACATGCTTAAAATTTGAAGGCAAGCTTAAATATACCTATTTCTCTGGTGACTACATCATCATCAACGGCGATAAAAAAACAATTATCAATAAGGATGAAGTTGCAGCAGTAGAATTTAGATAGTCTGCCTCACTACCTCTTTCCTCCCCATTTCCCATCCTAAATACAGGGTGTAAACCATTAACAATGAACACGCCCAAAACTCCATCCGATGAAGTGGATTTAAATCCCATTTAGCAAAAAAATGTACCTGTAAAGCTACATACCCAATCATGAGAATGACGGCGATTAATCGGTGTTTAAAGATATAAACACCCAATCCTGTCATCGTAACTAGAATTACGAATGGCAGTAGACACACACCTAACCAGATACCAATATCAACCACTATTTAACCCTCAAATCTCAAAATTCTGCTTTTCCAATATCTCAATTGAATCTTGATCACCTTGGTCGGCTGCCTCCTGCAAGAGCTTAAGCCCTCTCTCAGTATTCTTGGATACACCAACACCATTGTAGAAATATAACCCTAATAGACGCATAGCCGGCGTATAGCCCTGTGCGGCTGCCATAGCTAGATATTCAGATGATTGTTTTAATACGGCGCTTGTATTGACCTCCTGAGAGGTATTTACGACCGCACCAACACGCATTGAATTGGCAAGATCATATTGAGCTTGTGCCAAGCCATCATCAGCAGCAGCACGAATCTCATTCAGTCCTTGTTCAAATTTACTTGGATCGTCCTTGGCTTGATCCAGATATATCTTTCCTAAGATATAGCGAACCTCAAGCTTGCGATCCTTAATCGAATTCATCAGCTCTATTGCCTTATCGGAGTTTTGTTGGGTCGCCTCGCCGTAGTAGTACATACGAGCCAGAATGAAGGTAGCTACATCATCATTCAGTTCATGTCCTCTATTCGCCCAATAGAACGCCTTTTCATCATTACGCTTTACATTCACGCCGTCATAAAACTCTCGGGCAAGTTTCCCCATTGCCATAGGTACGCCTTCCTGAGCCAATTCATAGAGTGATTCCAATGATTCACGTTTATCTGTAGCTGTTATTTCTTCTTTGGTCAGTGCATTTTCATTGCTGCCGCTCACAAGGTAATACCCTGTTCCTGTAATACCTACAGCCAGTACAGCCGCTAATGCAACAAACTTCTTGTTTCTCATAGATCATCCAAATACTGTGAAATTAAATAGCTCTTTATTGGTTAAGCTATTTTCAAATTCTTTTAAGTCAAACTGTAAATCACCTTTGAGGAACATTTTGAACTGTCCATCCTCCCAACCAACCTCACCGACATCGATGCCTTCTGGGTGAGAAAAACTATGCTCTGTGATACTCCATAGAGGCTCTACAACTCCATAGTTGAATGCGCGACCGCCACCAACACGGAACAATGGCAATTTGCTTAAGGTCCATAGCAAAAATTGAAAGGAACCGTGATGATTTCCTGTCAGTTTCATGGAATGCTGAGCTTCTGTATTGGCATCAATAACCTCAACACCATAATCAATACGGCGTACAGTGTTCTTGGAACCTACCTTATTTTCCCTGATTTCATCAATCTTGCTCTGAACCCCCTGAATTTTTTGACTCAGTTCGATTTTAAGCTCGGCATTTGGAGTATTACGTTTTTCATGTTGGACCAACTTAATCTGGCTTTCTAATTCTTGGATTTGTGGTGCTGTTTCTGCATCCTGTTTCATAATTTCCAGTACTAATTCTTTATCTTCTTCGATGATGTACCGATCGAAGTCATCAAACGAATCAAGAATATGACCACGACTAGAATTAGGACTGCGGATCAAAGAACCTTTAGGGGCGATTGCACTTCCTACACCTAAAGCACTGGCGATACCCCACCGGCCATATAAATCCATCATTGGATTGAGTTCACGGACATTGACATTAGAGCCGATGGTAGTTGCACGTTCTGTTTTAATTAAACCACCTGTATCGATCCCTTTTCCTAAAAGGTAATGCTCATGAATATTAAAAAAGATACCTTGTTCTTTCATGACCTCTAATAAAGAGCGGTAACTCGCAAAGCGAAGCCAACCACGCAGAGAGTGTGATGGCATAAGTGGATTACCGTAAGAGTCGGTGGGGAATTGGTTTGTCTTAGGGAGATTCACCATGAATGGCTGAATGAGCTTAATCATCCCTTTAAACTGATAATATTTCATTAGACCTTCCCCTTCTGATCCTAAACTACGATTACATTATTAATTGGCATATAACATTCAGTTAAATCGCCGTTTTTATAGTTTGGCTTATATCGGCAGCTCTTGATAGGCTCATTACGCGCCATACTAAATATACGTGTAGGCAAGATTCTATTGAGCTTATCGTCATAGAACCAACTGTAATCTTCCATAGAATCGGAAACTGTAACTTTTGCGATCTCGCCAAAGCCGGCATTAGCTGACCGGCCAATACCTACCAAGCTATTTAAATAGAATTTAATTTTGTCAGCATTCCCATGAGCAAAGAAAATTATGTTGTTTGCTTTAGTGGCTAAACGCTCTGTATAGAGTTTTTTGAATACGCCTTCATTCTCTTTAATGCTTTTTTTGGCCTTGGTGAAAGTACCTTGATATTCAGCCCATTGAAAATTAGTAGTCCGGACGATCTCTGTCGCAATTATTCTTGAATTAAAACTTTTAACAAATAATGCTTGAGAGGCATGATATACCCCACTTGATTTAGAAAAGACCTGATCAATTTCTTCAATTGCATGATCATGTGTATCTGAGAAGTTACGAATCGCCCAATACACCAAACTGTCCAAATGTAGAGGGTAGTAGTTTCCATGGATGATAGAACTAACTATTTCTAATTCAATTTTTAAAGGATGAAATTTTGACACAGTTCACCACTTTCATTTTGTATAAACATTGAACGTATTATATTGGAAATTATCTTTTTATAAAATGTTTTATTAATGTTTTAGTGTTAATAATATATTTAATAATCCAATACAAATAAGAAAGTTTATATTTTTCTGACCTGATAAAAAAAGGGAGCATCTGCATACTCCCTTTCTATAGTCTTTTTTGCCTACACAGCAAAATCTTCTAATTTCGCACCACTCTCTAATGCTTGTGTTAACCATCTAGGTTGCTTGCCACGGCCTGTCCAAGTTTCATTTTCGCTTTCAGGGTTGCGATATTTGATTTTTGCTTTCTTGTTTTGTCTAGCCGGTTTTTCAGGTTCAGCCATTAATTCCTCTAAAGTAATACCTAGAGATTCCGCAATTTGACGCACCTGAATACGAGCATCATTAATCTCTTTATACTTTCGTTCTTCAATTGCTTTTGCGATTTCGACTGAAAGTTGTTGTAATTCTGCAACTGTAGAATCGGCTAGTTTATCTTTAAAGTCATTGCTCATTAATAGCATACCTATTATGTCTTGTTGATCCTTTAATTATATTGCATTTTAGAAGCAAATAAATATAAAACTGCAACATTAGAGAAATATTTAACCTTTTAAACCTATGGATAATTATTATCATTTTGATGAATAAAACTAATTAGCTTTACAGAATCAACTTCATTTACAAGGACGGCGCACAAAAACTATTTAAAAAAATATCAAAACAAATACGGCATTGATTAAACGAAATTAGTTTAATTAAAACTTATTTTTTAACTTAACGTGAAATAAAAAAAGCCATTCTATTTAAATAGCTTTTTTTAAAGTGTGATTAAAATTAGATTATTTCCCGTTTCTTTACTTCGCTCTTACAAGACAACCGAAACCCTTTGGTCCATCACTACATTCATATCCCCATTACTGGTAAATATTGCTGCCTGAGCGTAATTGTCCATGAATCGATGTGGAATCGCATTGATCAATGGTTTGGCTTTAGGAGAGTTATAGTACGGCATACGTGGATCAGCGAACCAAACCATAATACTGTCGTCTGGTGAGCGCACACCTCGCCCGATTCCCTGCTTAAGCACACGGACACAATAGTTGTTCTGCTTAAGCCATAGGATGTTATCTACGATATGTGGAGGCATATTCTTGGATAGCATGTATTCCTTAGCTACATATTCCTCCAATTCATTCTTAGGTGCATTCGGGATGCGAGTGATCACGACATGCTGTAGAAGCTGCCTATTATCCAAAGTACGGAGATTCAGACCATCCCAACCAGACGGCGTTAATAGGATATTGCAATCTCCATTAATGAACTCTGGTAGACACTCCATCAGTCGGGTCCCTGCATCTTGAGCGATATATTTCACTCCCATGCCGGCAAGCTGCTCCTTGATTAAACGAGTTTCTTCAAACGAATACGTCAGTACCAGTGTTGGCCCTGTCTTAGATGCTTCTCGGATCATGGAGGCGGTGTACTGCAACCAATAATGATTAAAACGATTACAGCGATTATCCCGATCATAACTGGTTGGTACTGATACATTCTTGGATGGAAGCACAAAGCGCATTTCACCGTAGGTACTTGGTGTTAAGCGCAACAGGCACGTAACCGCCTCATGAGAGAAACCAAGGTCGCCGGCAACAGCAATGGCTTTATCATCAGGCCGGTTATCAAATAGGGTCGCTGATGTAATCATGATCCTAGAGGTTAGACGTTTAACCGTATGAGCAAATAAGCGAGATGCGATTGGGTTTACTACGGCCAGACTTGGATTACGCATACTGTCGCTAAACAGTACCGCCCTATACAGGTAATCATTAGATGCTCTCCAATGAGCCAAAGTAAGCAAAGCTTCATCTAGCCGCTCTAGGCACTCTACTTGGGAATGATTCAAGCTGTTGTTCTTCTGGTAGGTACGGAAATCCTTTTCCAGATGTCTTAGATTTGCTTCTACATGAGCCACAAAGTCTACTTGGTCATTAAGCCATTGCTTATGGCCGCCTGAGCTGATGTAGAAATCCTGATAGGAACCATTGGCCTTGTCGTATTGATTAACTGCTGCTAACCAGTGTTTAACGAAATTACGAGTTTCTTTCACATACGGCGCAAAGACATCAAATTCTTTTGCACAGCCCAACAGATAATTGATTCGAGCCATCGGGAGAATTTTATTAGACCGTTCTGCCATTAAACGATCCAAGTGATGCGCTTCATCTGCAATCACCATATAAGCAGATTCGGCAAAATCCGTTACTTGGTCATGTCCAATTAAAGTTGCGTGATTGGTCAATAGTAGACGCGCTGATGCTGCCTTGTTGATATGTTGGACATAAGCATCGTTATTGATCCTGCCGTCATACAGCAAGCAAATATCTCGACTATGTACGTGTTCTGGGAAGGCATAATATTCCTCTAACCAGTCCAACCAAAGACCTGTACCGCTCTTGCAGCTATCCACGGCGAAATCCATGAATGAATCCAACTGGCTACAATATTCATCATCATGAGAATAACGCTGTTTCAGCTTATTGATCACGTATTCGGTACGATCCAGACAGAAGAATGCCTGACGGCCCATACGATAGGCACAGGTAGCCGGCTCCAAGCCCAACTGCTCCACGACACGCATAGCAAAAGGCATATCCTTGTGCATGACCTGTTTTTGCAGCAAGCGAGTAAAAGTAGAAATGATGATCTGGTTTGCATCCGGAGTGATACTTAAGAAGATTAAACATGGGATCAGGTAGCCTAGACTTTTACCTACACCAGTTTCAGCCTCAATGATCGCAAGCGCATTATCTGGCCGCATAAGTGTTTCGCCTACAGCTTGGGCGTAGTGGTACTGCTCTTTCACATAACGACCACCCAGAGATACAACAATCCCATGAGGATTGAACGCCGTATGGATTAACTCTGCCAGATTATAATTATTCATCCTGTAGCACCCTCACACACCCTAAGCCATAAACACGCTTATTTCCTACACCATAACACCAAGCTTTCTCAAACTTTTCAGGATCAGCTACTTTGCTTTGGATCACAACATTCATTGTCGGCTCCAAAATAAAAAGCTTCTGCCGCTTATGCAGCACTGGAATACCGATTCCTTCAACAATCTCAAAACTAACCTGATCCGGATCAAAACCTAATTCATCAATGATGCCCTGTATCCGTTCCTGTTTCTCTGTATCCGTCATAAGCCTAATCGTTGTTTTGGTTCTGGTACTGGACTGCGATTCATGCAGTAGATTAGGTGGACGGACCTTTCTCTTGGTTGATAACTGTACGGCGACCTTCACTGGCTGATCGAGATCAAGCTCAAAATAATGATGCTCTACATGGGGCAAATCTATAGCAATACAACTTTTTGCGATCAGGCTATATCCACTGGCATTCTGATATACCACGTAGGTTATGGCCTTATAGCTCTCAGTAAACAATTCACCTAAATTATTTCGCCGTAGCCACTGTACGAGCGCATGGTGAGCATCCTTGCCCTCTGGCACATTGATTTGGAATAACCATTCATCAAATTGCTTCATTGCACACCAACTTAAGTAATTTCAGGATATATAGCCTTGAGTGAATATCCATGGATAAAAGCTCATTGAACTTGATCATGAGAACCGGATGCTTACTCACAAACTCCCTGACTTGCTGATCCGTATTCAATAGATCACCGACTGCAATCTTCTCTAGGTACTCTATCGCCGTGGATACGATGTCCTGTTCATTAGATCGAACTAAATTTGACAGCCGGTTCCATATATTTACGTTAATACAATACCCTCCTTTTGGAGTGGTTATATATGCAGAACGTTCATCAGAGAGCATCAAGTCACAAGCAAAATCTTCATATCTAATAGATGGCTTAATAATCACTTTTCTACTAGGGATATTCAGTAACTTTATTATGTATTTATTTATACCATATACCACAAATTTAATAGATTCATTGGACGGCGCTTGGCTTGCATATTTCTCGCTGACTACCATAGTCAGACCATCTTGTTCATCAAAAACTATTAATGAATTTAAGAAGCTAACAGCACTATGGGCGCGTACTTTCGTCAACATGCCAAAGCACTGAGGATTTGGAGTTTGAAGGAAATGACAAACCTGACAAATATCTGTTTTTTCATCACTTGTGGTTACATATACTTCGCTTCGCCCACACAAATCACAACTCGACAGTGATGTAAAAATACCGTCTAAAATATGAGGTTTAATGCACTTTAGAATGAAGCTGTACGCATCCATAATTAGCACTCTTAATATATAGAGCTTATTATATAATATTTAATATAATTGCTTAATATTTTATTGATAAAAACATCAAATAATATAAAATATAATTATCAAACTTTGGGGTTTTATCATGTCTGAAAACTTTATGAGTTCCTTAGCGAAAATAGCTAAAAACGGTGACAGTGCCAATAGCCTGAATATCACCAATATCTACCTTCAAGTAACTGACATCTCGAATGATCAGTCGGGAACGACCTATGCCACTGGTATTAATCTCATTACAGGTGAAAATACCAGAGTACGCATGAGTAGCATTGATGAATCAGCTCATGATCTCGTTGCAATGAAGAAAGAAAGCAACCTCGTTAATGCCAAACATACCGTTACTCGTTTATATGCAGGTCAAAAGCCACGCGAAGAACTCATTGCCAAACGTGATAAACGCCGCGCTAATTACCTGTTTTTTGATCGCTGCTTCTCTCTGGGCAATCAAAATGGATATGCCACCTATCGTAGCCATTGGGCTAATACCATTTCTCAGTACCAGTCCCTTGAAACGGTCACTGGCTATGTGAATATCCAATACAAGGACGAAACCAACGTTCCTAATGGGAAAATTCGCGCATGGGCCAATGTCCTAGAGTTCTGTCGGTTCTTCAACATTGAAGAAAAAGCCAAAAACTTTGAGATGATCGCCTTTGCTCTACGACAGACACTCGCCAAAACCAACAACATCATGCGTGAAGGTCGCTTTCAGGCTGAGATCATTGATAACAATGGTAACGCCGTTGCTGCTTTTAATATTCCCCAAAAGTATGTAGAAGCTCAGGGGCGTGATTCCCAAGGTAAACCGTCTACCTACATGGCTCCATGTGATCCACAAGAATCTATTTCCACCTTTCTGATTGATGATGGTAAAGGGGCAAATACATTCTCTGTATCCAAAGATATTGCGCGTATTGTACTCAGTGTTTATTGCGACTATCCCTATTCTCAACAGGATTTTATCTCTCAGGAAGCTGACTACATCCAGAACCTAGAAAGTATGAAAACACGGCTTTTAAACGGTGAACTACAGGTCAAGGTATTCGGAAGTCGGACTTATCGCTTTGGCCGTGAAAGAATGACTGAGCTTGCTCCTAAACAACGCTTCAATCCATTAAAGATTTTCTCTCGGGAAGTATATGGGCCAGACAATTTGCCTACTGGTGAAATTGAGCAACTGTATGTACCCATGCTTCTAGGTATGCAAGTTGCAGAAACCGGCCGCCGGTTTATTGTTTTCCATAACCGAATTCACTACGACACTTTGGGTCTTGGTAAGCCAAAAAGCTTAAGAGAACTATCAGACGATCTTGATAAAGTTCAACCCCTTAAAACTAAAAGTTTCTCTCTTTAATTTATTTGACGGATTATAAAAATGACCGATTTCGCTTCTTTATTTAATCAAGCATTTATCCATATCGACAACAAGAATTATCAGGAGGCTGAAAAGTGTTTTATTGAGCTAATGGATCACAAGCATGTTCATGCTCAAATCAACCTTGCAACACTTTACCTTGATCCGAATGCCGCTTTTTTTAAATATGATGAAGCCTTTTATTTACTCATGGATGCTGTAAATAAGCCAGAAGGGATCAGTGCCGCTAATAGCCTTGGTATGATGTATATGGCCGGCTTGGGAGTACCCAAAAACCTTAAATCAGCATTTGAATGGTTTCAACATGGTGCGGAATCTGAACTCCCTGCTTGCATGGTGAATATGGGTCGCCTGTATGAGCTTGGATATAACGGCGAACCAGATCATAAAGCTGCTATTGACCAGTACCTCAATGCGATGGAAGTTGGCTATCCGTCTGCCCTGCCTGAAATTTCAAGATTATTGAGCAAACTCAATACTAAAGACACGCCTAAAACGAAAATAGACGAACTCATTACACATACCGATAAGGCTTATAAAAAAGCTATTGAAGGCAACATCGAAAACAATAATGGTTCAACAGAATGTGAACTCGCTGAAATGTATGACTCCATTACTGGCTATCATTCATTTAAAGATCATGCACTACACTGGTATATGCTTTCGCGGGAAAAAGGAAATAGCAATGCAACCAACAATATTGGCGCAATGTACCTGAAAGGTGAGTTTGTTCAACCCGATCTTAAACAGGCATTCAAATTTTTCAAAGAAGCATCAGAGCAAGGCAATCATCATGCAATGAAGAATTTGGGGTGTATGTACCTAGAAGGCATAGCGACCGAAGTGAATTATAAGTCTGCAAGCGATTGGCTAACTCAAGCTGTACTCGGTGGCTGTAAATCTGCCCTCCCTGCTTTGGCTTATACAAAATACACTATCGATCCAACCAATACAGACGAATACTTAACATTGTTGCAAGAAGCGGCTGAAATGGGCCATGTAGACTCAATGGTACTCTATGGAGAAATCTACCTTGATGGAAAGTATGTAAATGGAGATACCGATAAAGGTATAGCTATGCTAAAACAAGCCAGTGCGCTTAAATCCCATACTGCATCACTATTGCTAGGCATTTACTTTGTAGCGAAAAGCGAACCTAGAAATTATACCGAAGCCTCAAAATATCTAATGGAAGCTGTAGAGCATTCAGAATGGCTTCCAGAAGTGGTCAACATGGTATCTGATATATTCCATCAACATTTTAAAAAGAAAGAATTTGGTAGCCACAAGGCAATTAAACTGAATAAATTTCTTGCCGATAAAGGCGTTGCAGAAGCTCAAGTACGCTTAGCCAATCTTTATGTTGAAAGTAAAGATCAAGATTTAAAATCTGCCTATAAGTACGCAAGAATGAGTGCGGATCAGAAAAATATACATGGCTTATCTCTTTTAACTGCCTTGTTTGCTTCAAGCAACTTAAGCGATATTAAAGTACTGAATGAAACCCTAGATCACTTGGACGAAGCTGTAAATAATGGTTCAGGACATGCAGCATTTACCCTAGCTAAATTTTATCAGGTCGGATCAGCAGACATCCCAAGTGATCATCAGCAATTTATGCAGTATCTCAGTCGGGCGGTTAAACTTGGATATGAACCGGCTTCTGTATACATGAAAAAAATGCCGAAAAGTTAAAAAGGACCATCTAGTGAGCATAGTTTCCCATGGGTACTATGCTCAAGATTCTAAAAATTAATACTGGTGGCTTAACACTTGAGCGGAGTAAACCTGTTGGACAAGAAAATTGACAAAATAATCTATTTCTCAACGTTTATCGCCACCCTATTTGTCATGATTCCAATGACCGCATACGTGGCGCGTCAGATCACGACACTGACTGAATTTCTTGCATCTCTGACTGGCCTCACCGCTATTGCTTGTTCCATCCACTTATTTTCATTCCGCAAGCTCTTAAAACAATCCAGATTTAACGCTGATAATCAGCAGAACGTTTTATTTGTTGCAACGGTCGTATTTTTTGAATTAAGAGGGATTAAATATAAAATCCGAAAAACTGAAAGTAAATCAAATTTTGCCTTCCATGTTGAATGGACCTTAAGTGATCCTCACACAGAACAGTTACGAGCTATATTTTGTAGCTTGTGCATTCATAATTTTAAAGGCATAACGCCTACTAAAAAAACCCGAATTCAATTACAAAGAGATTGGGAAGATAATCTTGTAGAAAATCTAACTGAAATAGAAAAGAAAAAACTTTGGAAAGAACATACTAAAATACTTCGAGAGGATTTTAATAATAATAAAAAGGTGTTTCAAAAAATCCACAAAGCAATTCTTATTAATAGTAATTGTGATTCAATATCAAACTTAATTAAAACCAGTGTGATACACAGGAATGATGTTCTGGAAAGGAATAAAGGTCGTTAAACCTAGTTTAATAAGGTCGATAAACCTAGTTCTTTGCATTCTTTTTCATGGCCTCTCTACTCTGCATGTACTTCACAACAGCTATCGAGTTTAAAACCATAAACCCTAGAAACAATAATAATTTGGTGAATATAAACACTGAATATGACATCTTGGAATTTGAAGGTGTAACAAGCATATTGGTGATTAAAGCCAGACTTAAAGTAGCAATCGAAAGTACACCATAAAACGTTGATGGACTATCAGCTTTCTGAATAAATTGCTTCATGGTTTATCCCAAGTCTTTTAACCCCTGTTTAATATTTTACGATCAGGAAATTCACGCCGTATTATAATATTTTTTCATGACAAAATATTTTAAATTTAATGATTGAGTAAAACCTACCCAAACAAAGTCACGATATATATTATAGGAAATGGCAGAATATAGACAGCATTAAAGAGTGGGTGTAAATTTCTTGGCTTTAACAGATAGAACTGTGAAATCAATAAAACAATTTCAACAATCATTAGAACCATAAACCAGATACTAAAGCCATATACTGTCAGCATTAAGAAACCATTTGTAATAATGAATATGGTAATTAAAATCGCTATATATTTTAAAAATAATACAAGCTTATCCATCATATCTCCCTTCAAATATTGTTTGCATACAATAAAACAGTAATGCACATCGACATTACTGTTTTACGTTATGCTCGTTTCTAAGCTGCATTAAGATAGGTATCTTCAACTTCCTGATACGCTTTAGGAAGCTCAAGGCCAATTTCCTGCATGATCTGGTTCGCTGTCAAAATGATGTTCTGGCGAGTCTTAGAGATGCGCCCACCAACTACACAACGATCTTTCCAAACCAAATTATCGCGGGACCAATCAATTGTGCTTAGTTTCTCAATATATTGATGCCAATCAGTCGGGTGATAATCCATAAGCTGTTTGCTGACCGATGCCAAAGCAAGCCATACCACGCTATGAGCATGAACATATTGTTCGCGCAATTGTTCTGGTAGTACTTGACCATTCTCCAACTGGTTCCACTCTGGAATGCTTAAGCAAACCTGTTCCCAGAAGGTTTGCGCCGTAGCAGCTTCAAAATCCTCTCCGTGGTCTTTAACCATGACTTTAAAAGCTTGATAAAGGCCACTAAAGGTAAAGAATTTGTCAGACTTGGCCGGCAAATTGGTGCGCTCAAAATCAACGAAATCTTTGAACAATGGAATCTCATTAATGATAGATCGCGTTAAAGTATTATACTGATCACGGTGGTTATAAAGCAGCTTAATCGACTGAGCCGGCTTAGTTGCATTGATATTAATATCTGCAAACACCTGTTGAGCCTGTTCTACCCCTTTACCCACATAGAGCATAAGCCCAATAGTTTCTTCACCTAAAAATTTACGGTGCTTTACAGCTTCTTCCAAAGCAGCTCTGCGATGCTGACCATCTGACAACAAAATTTCTGCATCAATCGCTATATTTAATTTACCTAAATTAAAGCTCCCCTCGAAAGAATCGAACTGCACTAACCCATATTTGACATAGCCGACAAGAGGCGGCAATACATAAGTATCAGGATTATCGAGTACATACTTAGTGATCTGAGCAACACGAGTCTTATTCAGCATACGTTGACCACGCTGATCAACAGGTAGGCTCATATCATCCTGCTTTATAAGCTTTGAAATCACCTTCAATGGCAATTGAAGAAGGAATACTGCCTGACGACCTTGGATGCCTTGTAGAGCAGAAAATGAGTAATGGCTTTCGTTCATGTGTTCACCTATAAAGTCTGAATTAATGGTTTGATCTGGAATGCTTCCTAAGAAGCATTACCAGTTAGTTCAAGTTCAGGACTTTCAGGTTCGACAGTAGTGATCCCATTGAAAGCACGATCAATAATCTTACGCTCCAACTCTGCACATACATCAGGGTTTTCCTGCAAGAACGCCATAGCGTTATTTTTACCTTGACCGATTTTTGCCTTGTTCATGCTGTACCATGCGCCAGACTTCTCAATAAGGTCATACTGGACACCAAAATCAATGATTTCACCTAAACGGTTAAAACCTTTGCCATAAAGAATCTGGAATTGGGTTTCTTTAAAAGGAGGTGCCATTTTATTTTTAATGATTTTGACTTTAGTTTCGTTGCCCACAATCGCATCAGCTTCCTTAATCTGACCGATGCGGCGAATATCAAGTCGAACAGAGGCATAGAATTTAAGTGCATTACCGCCGGTTGTCGTTTCAGGGCTACCAAACATGACACCGATCTTCATACGAATCTGGTTAATGAATACAACGAGCGTATTTGTTTTCTGGGCATTACCTGTGATCTTGCGGAGTGCTTGGCTCATGAGGCGTGCTTGCAAGCCCATGTGAGAATCACCCATTTCACCCTCAATCTCTGCTCTTGGTGTTAATGCTGCAACAGAGTCAACAACAACCATATCAACAGCACCAGAACGCACCAACATATCTACGATTTCTAAAGCCTGTTCGCCGTGGTCAGGCTGCGATACCAAAAGTGCATCAATATCTACGCCTAATTTTTTCGCGTACTGCGGATCAAGCGCATGTTCGGCATCCACAAAAGCACATACACCGCCGTTTTTCTGAGCTTGTGCAATAGTTTGTAGAGTTAAAGTTGTTTTACCAGAAGATTCAGGCCCAAAAATTTCAACAATACGGCCTTTAGGTAAGCCACCAATACCAGTCGCAATATCAATACCCAATGAACCAGTGCTAACTGCATCAACAGCCGTTACTTTTTTTGATCCAAGGCGCATAATTGCATTCGTACCAAATTGTTTTTCAATCTGGTTAAGAGCGGTCTGTAGAGCAGCGCCACGTTGATCTTGACCACTAATTGATGAATTCGCTTTAGACATATTTACCTCCAAGTTGATATAGACACTATACAAAATATACCGCATATAAGCAATACTAGGAGAGTAATATTTTTCTATTTTTAGAATAAAAAAAGAGGATAATAAATATCCCCTCTTAATATATAAAGAATGATCTGCTTTTCAAATAACGTAAGAGCGTAAAACTTCCTCAAAATAACCTTCAATATCTACACTCGAATTAAAGGCGACATCAATTTCTTCACCAACAATAATTGTGTGATAATAAGAGCGTTCTGGTTGATTATCTGAGCCTACTAATAGATAACTATCCCCTACTTTCTGCAAAACAAAACCCATATCACTTTGCATCATATCACTCCATTCCAGTCCAACTAATATGTGACAATTCACTAAAAGATCATTCACATATTCAGTCGGTAGGGAGCCATATGAACATCCTGACTTAAGATAATAGGCATCATTTCTCTCGAAGCGTTTAAATGCACGAAACACATCAGACTTTCTAGTTTCATCAATGCAGTAATCCAGATGATTAATATAACGGTCAACATTGCCGTTATAAGTGCAATTCCAGTTAATACTATTCACAATCAAACTATAATTAATTGCATAGTTCAGATCATAAGTATTGTTCTGGAAGCTCTTAGACTGGAAAAAAGAAAAAATTGCCTCAACATATCGTCTGTTTTTATTGCAACCCCTTATTCCGATCCGCATAAACTCCCTAAATAACAGGTGGATATTTTCAAAACGGCAATTACGAGAAACTTTAGAGAAGAACTTCAACCAAGGAATGAAATTAGCTTTATCGTAAGAGAATTGTTTTAAACTTAAATAATCACAGTTAATAAAGAAAGAAATATCATCATTATCAAAACGAGCATGATAATCAATATTTGAAAGCACAACTTTAGCGAATGAAGCTCGTGATGAAGATGATAAAGCTTCAAGCTTAGACAAAAACTCTGGTGATATATGCAGAAATTTAGCAATAACTAAATGATTGGGTAAAAAGTGATTATAAAGTTTAATTACATCCGTATTTTTAGATAAATTAATTAATGTGCTAATACGGATTTTTTCAGGAGCATATGGATATACTTCAACCAATGGCTTTAATGAAAAAAACTTATCTTGAAAAAATGAATGCAGTTTTGCAACTAATAATGATAAGCGTGCAATATTAGTTTCTTTCAGTTTAGCCTTAATAAAATTAATAATACGCTTATTAATATAGTGTGAACGCTTAATATTAATTTCATCAAATAAGCAGCATAATTTGTAATTAACAGCTTCAATTAAATTATGTTTAAAACTTATTAAACTATGCTCATGCTCAAGCATTTCTTCAAAGTTAAAAGAATGCCGCCCATCGAAGGCAATTCGTCCAGATTCAACAAACACAGGTAAATGACAGTCGCAATGCTGTACAGAACACCAATCTCCGTATGAGTTTTTTTCGTACATTTTCAGGCATTTAGGGTCAAGGATTTCAACTTTCCATAAGCCAAAAATGGTTACTTCATTTTCATTAGAAAAACTAATACATTCCTGAATATCAAGTGCATTCAGAAAATTATCAACAAAACTCATTTTAGCCCTTTCAATTGTTCTTTCATTATTGCAGCATTCCGTCTAGTATTTTCTATAGACGCTCGTTCCGCACTTGAAAGACCCCGATCGTTAATATCGAATTCTACATTTATATCCGAATAACCGCCATACCCTTGTCGCGCTGCATCGAACATTGCTTTATTATAATTACTAGCAGATTGAATGGTTTCAGCCTGACTTTGCGTTGCAAGTTCACGTAATCTCTGAATATTCTTCTGTTTTTCATTCTCTGAATAATTAGGCGCAGAGGGATTAACTTCTGCATAAGAAACACAATTAATTAATCCCAAAAGAACCAATGATACTACTTGATATTTCATTTGCATTTTTAACCGCCGTTTAATACTGGTAGACCACGAATTTCATAGGTATATACACCCACGTTATTAACTTCCGAATATTTTGCGTTTGATACTAATTGCAAATTGTGGTTACGAGAATATTCCTTCCCTGCATTTATATTTGCCAATCGCTGCATTTCTTCCTCGCTTAATTGCTGAGAAAAAACGGTTTGGGCCAATACTGCTGAATACACCGCCCAACTTTTTTTAGCTACCAAGGCTTCTGCTGTATTCTGATCACCAGTAATCTTCATCACCAATTTAATATTGGTAGCTTTGTCATTAAAACCAGTTACTTGGTACTGTAATGTCTTTTTTTCTTTCTGGTTCGGTATATCTATTTCCGATGTACTGCAACCATACAAATTCGTTTCAGGATCAATTAAGGCGTAGCCAGTTGTATATATATGAGCATTTGCCAAAGCGTCACATGCACTTTGGGGTGCAGCTCCCCACACACGATCACTTTCACTTAATGGACGTTCAGCCGATGAAAGCTTATAGGTATCTGGGGTAATTACTGGCTTGTCCGGATTTAAAATCTCATTACCGCAATACACTGAAATAGCAATTACTGGTACTGCAATTGCAGTAGCCAAGGCTAATTTCGACTTATTCATGCTTATACAACTCTCTTAATATGCGATCCATGTAGGTTGAATCCACTTAATTGATTTCACCAACTTACCATCAGTTCTTTTTTCCTGATAAGTGTGCCAGTGGGCATTTCTCCATGAACCACTTAAAAACCGGTGTTGTTCTATCTTCTGCTCCAAGTGAAAGCCCATGTAATCAATGCCATCTTGGTTCAAAATATCTTGTTTATGTAAGTACTCATTAAGCACATAAAAAAGAACGTAAAAAACAAAGGCCACATTGCTCCATTCCGGATTTTCTTTGAAATCCTGAAATGGATTGAACTGCTCACCAGTCGGTAAGACGAATGAAAAATATTTCCCATATCGCCCATCATTTGAAAATAAAGAGATGTTTAAGGAATATTGTTTTTTAAAACCATCATCTATGAAGTCTTTACAGAACATGATTCCATCATAGTTCCCGAATTTCTGATTCACCAAAATGGCTTGTGATGGAAATGAAAATAAAAGCTCAGGACTGATATAGTCCAGTAAACTGCTTTTATAGATAAAATCCATAACTGTTTCAGAAACAACTACTGTCTTGGGATTCATTGACCAGATAAATAACGAATGCAGGAAATCATAGTTGCCGATCGGCAAGCCTAAGATTTCTTGATCTTGCTGAGCATTTACGCTGATCGAACGCTCATAATGAGGATATAAAACATAACTAGGGACAATGAAAGATTTATTATTATCAATAGCTTGCTCAATTTTCCACAAGCTCACGAACTTATCGACATCTGGAACAAGTTTGTTTAAGTCTAAAATAGCTTTATGAATATTCATAAGATTATGAGGTCATTAACTCAATTTAATTATAATAAATATTCTATTATATAAATACAATTGTTTTAATAATATTTAAGATAAATAAAATACTAAACAGCTTAATTATATATTAATGATATTTTTATTCATTGGCTTTTCGTTGCCCCCGTAGTTGAGATTAGGTCAAACCCAATCCCACTATCCGAAAAGTTAAGAATTTGACCATATCTGTAAAAACTTCGGAATTAAAAAGTAATATTTGCCTAACACTAAAACTTACTTTAAGATTGTTTTGAAGAATGTTTTTAGAAGATTCTCATCAGACATTATCCAAACATTAATTTTATATATGTACGGATAACTGATGAAAGCACTTTTGCCTTCTTCCGTTATCCGTACGCCAACGGAGTCACTACTATGCTATTTTTCTTGCTTTCAGAATCAGATATTGCCAAATTTATTTGTCATGATTACAACAGCATTCCGGTTTCAAAACGCACTCAGTTTAACAGTTACGAAGCTGCTCAAAAAGCTAGAAAAGATGATGCAAAACATCATCTTAAGATATTAAAACTTTTGAGAAATGGTAGTTATTCTATTATTGATCGATAAGTTCAGACAAAGCCTCAACCTCTTTGTTAACCACTAATAATAAGCCATTTAGAATTTTTTCTATTTGGCTTTTTTCATTTCTGCCTCATCTTTAAACATTTGCAGAATAATAAAAGTTCCATTAAGATTGGAATTGAAGAACACATACTCTTTTTGTGATTTTCATCAGATTCTATCCATACAATTAAATTTTTTAAATATTTGTACGGATAGCTGATGATCGCACAATTTGCGTTCTTCCGTTATCCGTACGCCAACGGAGTTCTACCATGCAAAAGCTTAATGCTTCTAAAACTGTTAACACGCAATCTGTTATTAATCTTATTAATGGCGGTATCTGCTTCCCTAAAATGAAAAACGTTTTTGTTATTAATGAGCATACTTCTTGCCCAGATCACAACAAAAGCCTTCAAGTTTACAAGGACTTAAATGCGTTGTATTTCGCATTACAGTTTAAAGGTAAAAAGAGAACTTGTGCAGCTTGTACAGTTACTCAATTTGCCTCTGTAGATAAACGCTCACCGATCAATACCATTCGCCTTTCAAGAGATGGCAGCGAAGTTTATACGCAAAGTCTTTTTGCTTATAACAAAGAGTTTAACGTTTCTGTACGTCAAACTGCTAAGCTTCCCTCTTTTGATGAAAGTGGTCTTACTCAAGCAGAATACAATTTGCTTGTTGATTGGGTTAAGTTCAGAACTGATTCTCAACCTTCAAATCTCGTTCATAAACGTGGTTTGGGTATTGTTAAAATCAACTCTGTGCTTAAGCTTGCTGAGTCATATCTCGCTTACGAAATAAGTGCTAAAGACATTTATTAATTTTCTGACAAGAAAGCCTCTTAGTTTACTAATTGGCTTTTTTTATTTAAAAAAAAGCACCATAACTCTTATAGTGCTAAAAGCTTAAAACCAATAATTTTTGAAAGTTTAAATTACCTCGTTCACTTCTTTTGATTCCACTTCGATCAACCCAAGCTTTTCAGCTTTAGCAATCAATCTTCGGTTTTCTCTCAATTGAATTGGTACAAAATCCCACAGAGATTTATCCTTCTCAATAGCCATTAGGCATTGTTCTACCGTTCGTGAATCAACCGGAATTAATTTTAGAACCATTGGTAGCTGCTTTAGAGCAATAAGAAACAATTCATTAGATTGCATTTTTTTAGGGATGTAATAGATTGCATGGGGATTTTGCATCACAGCCTTACGGCAGATCACCTCATCTACTACCGACTCAGGCACAAACTCAATAGCTTCTCCATTTTGCTCTACAGCCATCATCGGTATTTCATCGTCACGATACGGTGTAGGAACATATTTCAAAGCAAGACCATTATTTGTAATGGCAGTTTTATATAGTTCATCAGTTTTTAAAGCACTAGGAACAGCGCCCAAAGCCATCCCATTTGCTGAAACCGCTTCTAAACATAAACTTTTTGTTCTGAATCTGGCAGGAATTGCATAGAGCGACATCGGATTGCAAGAAATCAGTCGGTGGTTAAGGTTCGAGTTAAAGATGTTCTCTGGTACATGGTATAGAGTTTCGTACTTGTGGATGTGGGGGGCAATATTAAATACAATTTCAGATGTAATTCGATCATAAGGAACCAAATTAAAAGCCGCTTCGTCTTTCAAAACGGCAGCTACTACCAAATCATTGTCATATTGGTCCGAAGCCAATAGCTTAAGTATGTTTTGAACTTCACCTTTTGAACAAAGCCTAATTGCTTTTGCTATTAAAGAGCGATTAATAAGGGCCGAAGGGAAGTTTAAAATCTCTTTATAGTTTTTATCAAATGCCTCATGACAGATTTCTTCTGTTCGCCAACTCTCAGGTAGGCAGTCGAGCGTAAACAAAGGAGAATCCATTGCTACGTGACATAATTCATAATCACAAGAATTGAAAGATAAAGTACTTAATATCTTGGGATTTAGTAAGCACAACTTTTTCAGATAATCCCTATCATTCAGCAATTGATCAGGAACGTACCTAATGTTCTCATGGTCATATTTTACGAATGCTTCGCACACAAACGCCGTCTTGTACTGATCAGATACTAATTTAAGGAATGGCTCTTTTAAATTGAGGCTTACCCATGATGTACGTTCTTGAGGTATTTCAAGCAGATTAGTATTTTTAAGTTGGCAAGCCGCTAGACAAATAATATTGTCGAGCTTTACTAGAGGAATATTAGATAACTCTCCTTGAGCTGTAACTATAAAATTAAGAACAATATTTTGCGTAACAAATATTTCAGGAATCTCGGAAATATCAATTTTCCCCAATTCGATGTCCCTGATGATGTCTTGTTCAATCCCTCTGATTTTTTGAAATAGACCCGTATAAGTCAAATCCATAAGAGATACCAAATCCAATTGAATAGTTGGTAAATATTATACAAAATTATTATAAATACACATATAATAAATCAAATATTTTATTATCAATGGATATAATATTATGAAAATATTAAACCATAAGATTATTCTTTCAACTACACTTCTCTTGAGTTCGTCACTATTTATAGGATCGATTAATGCACGAGAGTTCATCCCTCCAAACCAAGCTTTTAAACCATCTCAACAAGGCAATATAATCACTATTGAGATTGCAGATGGATACTACCTTTACCAAAGCAAAATCACTGCACAGAGTTCATCAGGGCCAGTAGAATTCATTTTTTTGAATAAACCTATTGCCAAGAAGTTCCCAAATCAAGGAACTCATTCGGTTTACCTCGATAAAGCCAAAATAAAAGTAAATGGTAATACACGGAAACCTATTACACTTCGCTATCAAGGATGCAGTTCTCAAGGTTTATGCTACCCTCCACAGCAGATCACACTTAAGGCAATGTAGTTAATGCGTTCAATCTTAAGTCGTGTCATTGAGATAATGGCACTCTACGCTCTCATATACTTTTTCTGCTATTACTTATCTATTACGATTTCTTCATCTCTCTGGTTAATTACTGGCATTGCGATTTGGTTAACATTAGGTCATAAAATTAAATCACGATTAAAATATCGCGGAATATTCTCAAGTTGGTATGCTCCATTCACTATTTTTAATGAACGTGTTTTGGGTTTAGGACTGATATTGATTACGATATACGGCTTCATATCGCTCGAACCTCTATTTGTAAAAAATATTTTTTATTGCGTATCAATAGCCGCAGCTATTCATTTTATTTCCACATTATTTTTAGAAAGATATAATAAACGACCATTTATAAAAACCATAATTTTAACTTCTACAATTGAAAGTTATTTTATTACCTATCTTTTTTTGGACTTTATACAAGTAAATATCACTCTTGAAAATATAATTTCTGGATTATTATTGGTTTTATTCATTAATGTAATTATTACTCAGTGCAATTACTACTTCTTAAGAAATTTCATTTTTTATCAAAAGTTAATTGTTGAATCAGATAACAGCCTCTCATATAACCAGAAATTAAATATCGCCGTACATGAAACCTCCCATTTATTAATGTATGTATTTTTTAAAGAGTTACCACATGATATTCAAATCCTATTATTTAAAGAAGCTAAAGCAGTAAACCCAGAAGCTCAAGGCTTAGTAGTAGCACGAGTCCCAATGTACAACACCAAAGAATTCTTAGAATGGCGAATGATGCTTTCTATTTCTGGTATACGTGGTGAACTACTAATATTTAACAACCATAGCCACGGATCGGAATCAGACTTCCAACAGTGGCGTAGTCTGGCTCATTTATATCTGTTAAATTTCAGACAGGACTATACAAGTCAGCCAGTGACCGCAAGCCAAATGAGTCATAATAAAGCGTTAGAAACAGCACTGTACGAAAGACAGCTTTATATAATTGATAAATTCCTTAAAAAAAATAAAAGCCTACTGATCAAAATATCAAAGCAAGCTTTGGTCTATAACAAACTAGATTACTTACAGATTTACCCTCACTTTAAATATATTAAGCGTATTAATGAAATGCCAATAGAACATTAATGCCTATTCTCTTTTTGATGTATTTTTAATTTGTGCTTCATCCTGTATCACACTAAATAAATATGCGCCTAACATTACTAATGTACCAATTGCAAATGATATAAGGACTAAAACACTTATATAGGAAAAGTTATTCGTATTGAAGAAATGAGAGATCAATAAACTATATACGATCATTAGAAAAGGAAACAATACAAAGATAATTAGGTTCTTAGTGAATGACAATTTTTGTAGCTCTTTCTGAAAATCACCATGATCATCCATAACCTTCTCCAAAATAAGATTAATCCACATATATAATAGGTTCTTAAAATAAAACATTTGTTTAATGTTTGTGGTTTTATTATAAATATATGCGAATATTTGGAGTATTAATAATAATCATTTTAATGTTGATCACGTACTTATGCTTGCTATCACCTCTGCGATCTAAATTTAAAAAAATCAAATAACAATTTTTGCTACTGGACAAATACGATTGGTTCTTGAAAAACCATAGCCATCTGGCTTGCTGTATTGCGCTGCTTTCATCGGGGCCATAGGGACCACTTTGTAGTAATAACGGATCAAACGTTTACTTCCATTCATGCTTGAACTTGGCATCAAATAAATAAAATTACAGTCGGGCGATTGCTCTAGTATTTCCTTTTTGATCTCCACCGAAGTTGACTGCTTTTTAACTGTAGGCATCCTTACTCGCATGTAAGCACAATAATGCTCACAATCCTCTGGAACCATAATCACATCACTAATAGCAAAGTAATGAATGAAATACTCTGTGGTAAGCACTATGGAACGAATATGCTCTAACGCCGTTTTCTTTTTCGTATACACACGGATTTTTGATTGAATATTTTGAGTAGCCTCGCTATCGAAGTGATGTTCTGTTTCCAAAATAGCGACTGCATATCCCCCTGCACTTTTTTTCTTTGCAATCTGATGCAATGAATTAATCCCGATTGAGATCGATCTTCTATAAATATCAGCAACTTTACTCGGATTAGCTTTAATTTTTTTCCCAAGCTTACTGGCATTAAGATTCAGCTCAAAATAATGATTATAAATCGTCATTTACTTCAACCAGTTCACGTTTTGAGATTCATCCACGATTAGCACATGATCCAGAGTTAAATTTTCAATAATTTTATGAATAACTGCATCAGAGAATCCACCTTCTGCTTGACCTATATGCTTAATAAAATTCTGCAATTTCAATAAAGTCTTGGGCTTTTGAATCAGGATATTTTTCTTAATCACTCCGAACTTCACTGTACGCTTAGTTAGAGTGAGAAATTCCGACTGTAAAGGTATTGCAACAGGAGATTGGCTTGCAGCTTTAGAACTGTCATTTTCGCGTTCTAAGACATCATTACCTAACTTTACAGGTATATCTACACGATTCTCTTTTTCGAGCAGCTTAATCAGATAAGCTTTTTCTTTTTCATTTAAAGCATGATTAATATACTCATAAAGAGCATCAATATGTTTCATAACAATTTTCATTTCTCTTAAACAGATGATCTTAAAATGGGAGGTTCAAAAAATCCAAAAGGCCACCCGAACTCTCGTAATTATAAAAGTCAAAACTCTCATTCCAGATCGAAGGTGAATCAAGAACATGCTCATATTCCATTAAAAACTTAGAAGATGAAAACTCATCATCCAAATCTACGTGCATTTCAACTTGTTTGCTTCGTGACTCATACAAGGATTTAAATCTTAATTTATCTCTATAACCTTCTACGTGAGCCAAAGCATTAAATACCAGTAATTCAAACGCCTTACATGATATTGAAACTCGCTCGGACGACCCGAACTCGTCTTTCATAGTGATATGCTTTCTAAGAGCGGGATGAAATGAACAATACTGATGAACGAACTTCATCTCACGATCATCTAAGAACTCACCAAACCCGATCAGATCAAAACTTTTTGAGATTCTGGCTATCTTATTAACTACAGCAAAAAAATACGGATTGTATGGCGCTACCCCGCCGGTAGAGTCTATGCGAGAAACTGGAACCTTGAAAGTAACATGCGTCCTTTCAAGCTGCACAGCTTCCCATCCTAAATATAGCTCTTGAAGTTCAATGGAATTTTTACCAGAGATAGTCAGACCATCAGTAAAAGAAAATACACCATTAAAGACGTTTTCATTTTCTAAACTGATTGAGGCGCTTTTAAATTGTGGGCTTAACCCACGCAAATTATAATTCGTATTATCAACGGTTAAGTTAATAATTTCACCCACACTTGAAATACTTAACTTGTTTTTTAAAGCTATTTGAATGTGTTTGTCATTTTCAATAAATTCAAGCATATAAATACCGCCGTTGCAATATATTGAAATTTACACCATATACCGCATATATGCAACAAAAAATAATATTTTGCTACCTATTTTACCTCATGTCTGAATATGTATTTCTGGAATACCAGAAAAAATAAAATCAAAATATAAGTTATTATATTTGAAGGCATGGCATCAAGATCACGGTCTGTAAGCACTAATATCTTATCTGCAAGCAAGGCTAGATCATACAGACCAAATAAGAAAACGAGAGTGATTAAAATCTCTTTAAATGTTAATAATCTTTTACGTTTTGCCAAAAAACGGTACAGCACAATAAACGCATAAAGAATAATAAGACATAGATAGACAGCACCAGTAGTTTTAATCAAATTATGAGAAAAGCTAGATACAAACTCTTTAGAGAAAATAAATGCTGATGTGATAACCAGAAAACCTAGAATTCCAACAGTTTTAAAAAACTTTGAATTATTCTGAGTCATTTTTTTATCTTCCATTTTATCTAAAACCATCATCCCCGTCCTTTTTCTTGATCTTAAAGTGCTTGGAAATACTTAGGTCAAGACCCAAGTTATCTACATAAAATAGGCCAATGAGTAACAGCACACCTAAAAAAATACCCAACATCACTGAACGGACACTGTAACCAAATCCATATTTATTTTGTTCAGCCATAAAACCATGTTGATCTGAGATAGGTACTTTTGCGTTGGTAGCTAAACATTCCTTATAGAAATAGGTGGGAGTTAGGCTTAAAGAATTAAAATGAAAATGATAGTCAGGATTAAACAATCCTTTTTGAAGTTTTTGATTTTGATCTTCAATAATACGGTATCGCTCTGGGGCTGATTCTTTATCAAATAACCATGCGTATCCAGTCAGAAGCAATGCTTCGTTAAGATTCACACCCCCACTTAATAATTCGCCATGCACACAACCATTATTGGGATTATTATTGGTCACAACATTGACTTCACGGCCTAAGAAAATTCTCTCTGCAACTTCCCTTGACTGGCTATACATCCCCTGATTCGGAAAAGGTGTAACAATAGAACTAAGCTTAACTACAATGTCTTGCCCTTTTGAGTTAACGATAACGCTACCACCATCTCTAATTTCAGAAACAGTCCCCAAAAAGTCGGCTTTTGCTTGAGTTACAACCAATGCGGCAATAGCAATGATTAGTAGATTTATTTTCATAAACAATGCCAAAAAAATAATAATTATTTTATATTAGTTTTAAAGTTAAAAGAATGTTTTTATTTAATAATATATAATTTTAATTGAATGTTTTATTTAAATATAAAAAAAGCGCGTTAAACGCGCCTTAAAGTTATGCTTTTTATTTTGAATTTCTCAACTCTGCCATTAATTTTTCAGCATATTCAACAGGAGAAACATTGTCGATAACTTCTACCACACTCAGCATTTCAGAAGGGTTTTCAGGATTTGGTTGTTTCGCTAACCCATCAAAAATACACCAGAATAAGGGAGTGGCTAGTTTATACCTCTGCCAATAAGTCAAGCCAGTCGCGTGAGGTTTATTTGCATTCGAGAAATTTAATGCAATCGGCTTACGATCACTGACATGTCGAGATAGAGAAACTTTTTTTACTTTCTTCTTCCGGCCCTGTTCTGCCTCTGGTAGCAAGCCATCTAGGTTCAATGTTTCAGACATATTAGCCACCTGAATGTAAAGTTAGTTGACGGTATTTCTCTTTAGCTGTTTCACGATCCATTCCAAGAGTTTTGGCAGCCTCAAGATATGCACGTTGATCCAAATAATTGTTCTTGGTTAACAACTCAAGCATTTCTTCTGCATCGGCGTTTTCAAAAATATGGACCATTACATCACCCATAAAATCACGCCAACTACGTGTTTTTGCCTTTTTAGCCTTCTCAAAAATGTCATTGCGGCTTTCATTGATTGGTCTAGTAAGGTCCTGTGAAAGAAAGCCACTCCAATTCGCTTTGAAGGTTGGATCACCAACTTGTCCTAAATCATCTTTATTAGTAGCCATATCATTTTACATCCTACATGCTTTGTAAGAAGCATAGAACATATACCGCAATATTGCAATACTTATAATATTAAAATAATTTTAAGGACAGTCATTAACGATTAACAATTGATTGATTCAAAAAACGATTCAAAATAAAATATTAAAATAATATTTTATTATTAGGGCTTAGGATGAAAAACAATCAGGGAAATATAATTATTCTATTTGCAATAATTATTCTGGGTTTAGGTTTAATATTTCTTTTCACCCTGAAAAATAAAATTCAGAAAGGATGGAATTCATCTGATCATAAAACCCAACCTGTTGAACAAGTTGAATCTAAGACTGAACCAACCAACTTTTCCTCTGCAACCGTACTGGAACCATCCAAAGCAGTTCCAAAACCAAACGCCGTTAATCAATATGAATATTACAATGATGTGCGCGTTATTCAGAACAATGAAACCTTAAACCCTTTTATAACTTCACCCAATCCCAATCCCCTACCAAATCCTGCACAAAACGGTAAATCTAAAACTTTAGCGGGAAATCAGAAATCACATATCAATGTTAATCCTAATTTTCTCAAAGTTGCACCTAATGGATTTACCTTTCCTCAAGCTACTGGTTACTTAATTGGCTACCCGATCAAGAATAAACATGGGAAATTAAATATCACTATTAGCAATACAGTAGGTCATTCAAATCTTGCGGTTTTTGTATATCTGAAAAAGCATTACAACGATTCACGTAACATCGATCTAAACGAATTAACTTCTGCAAGCTATATTCGTGCCGGCGACACTTTTAAATTTTCTAATGTTCAATCTGGCTACTACAGAATTGTTTGGATCAATTTAGCCAACAAACAGGCTTTCAAATCCAAAGACTTCGCCGTATTTCAAGATAATAAGTATGCTTATGATCGGGTCTTTACTTTTTACCCTAATAATAAACTGGCTCAGGGCAAGGCCACTCAAGTACCACTTGCCCTAATTTACAACCATCAACCTTAAGTCTTTAATGTTACTTTAAGGCGTTCTTCATTGAATGCCTTAAAAGCTTTTTAAATTCTTCCATGGCTTGTTTTTCTTCAAAATCTTTTAAGCACATATCACGACATTCAGCCCAACTTTGACCTTTCCGGCTTATTGGGTATGCTACTTTTATAGCTGCAATGGTGTCTGCGACTTGATCAGATGCTTCAATAAATAGCATTGCCTTTTTACTGGTATATTTACTCAACACTTCTTCAATCAATGCACTGTCAAGCCTTGGAATAGCAATAGTCATAACACCAGTAGCATGATGAATCGCTAAAGCAGAAATGAAGTTATCACTTATAAAAAGCCAGTCATTGTTCAGTGTGCTGTGATTGTCACCTATGACTTTATAATTTAAGTCGGAGGTAGAACTTAGATGTTGTTCTTCATAACGGCTAGATCGACTGCCGTTCTTCACTATGTAGCCATACCCTGCTTTTCCAGAGTCATAACGTATGATTAGATCACCTTGCTTTAAAGTATGGACCCTACCCACACTATCCGAAACGTTAACAAGGCTATCAACAATCCTTACCGATTCTAGCAAATCATCAGAGATACCCATCAAACATTCAGGATATTGACACATATTATCTTCAAGAACTTGTAGATTGCTATAAAGCTGATCTAAGAAGGGAACAGATTCACCCTGTATTTTTTCAATGAAATCTACATCGTTAGGGTTTGTTTTTTTAATATTCGATAAGAATGAATGAATGCGGTCTATTTCATTGAGGTATTTAGGATCGCTTAATGCGTCTTTTTTGGATTGCTTTAGAACTTCATCCAGATCAACTGGTTCTTTATAGGGTGGAATCGGAATAACAATAGGATCAATAATATTAAGCATGATGTAAACTCCAAGTTGATTTTTGAAGCTTACACCATATACCGCACCTTTACAATACTAGATCAACCCTATTACATCCCTGATCTATTCCTAAACAAATAGATATTGTAAAAAGCCAGAATATAAAATATTGCCATAAGTACAGCGTACATATATGCCTTTCTATCTACTGAATTTTTTACAGATTTAATAGATTTTAGTTCTTCGTTTTCACCCGAAAATTCATACAGCTTATAAATAACATCAGAATCTACTGTTATTGCATTATCTTCATTTTGGCTGAGTACACTGTCCAATTGGACCATATCAGCATTCAATAGCAACTCGTTATTTGGTGTAGGATATTGTTTCATCTGATCCGCAGAGATTTGAGCATTCATATACGCTCTCTCGAAATCAGTTAATTTCTCGTCACCAACAATACCGTATGCCTCTTGGTACTGGTCTGAGTACACTTTGCTACCAACCATATAGCTTGTCAGATACTTATCTTCGATCTTCTGTATGGTGGGGTTAATTAAAGAAACCCATCCATAAAATCCAATCGCAGCCACTACTATAAGGACAAGCCATCTATTGCTATGAGTGTTCATGTAGAAACTCAGCATCATAAGCTGAAATAAAATGAATAGCACCAGAACCGCAACCAACAGTACTGAGCTTATAACCCCACTAAAATCCAAAAAATAAGTAAACAATACATTTGAATTTGCACCAATGATGTCATCGAAAGGCAATAGATCAAATGATGACACTGTAGCCAGACTGAATAAGTTCAACATAAAGAATGAACTGGCGGCCAAGAGAAAGGATGCAATCTTTAAATTATCATATTTTAAATTTGATATAAGAACCTTAATTGAATTGCTCATAGTAAATTAATCATAATATTAAAATAACATTATGATATTATAATTAATTAACTTTAAAAACATCATTTTTTCAAATAATGAAATAATTGTGAAAATGATTAATATTTATTTTTGAATATAGCGTGAAGAAAACGATCTATGGCTCCTTTAGAAATATTATTGCTTAATTATCTTTCTGTATTGTTTTTTACCGTTGCCTTCGGAACCTTCATTGCAGGAACAGACAAGAAGCTACGCTCATATTCAATCTGGTATTGGATGGCTCAGCTTTTTCTATCCTTTGTGATATACAAACTCATTCAACTTTATGATGGCTTTAAGGTCATTTATGTAGCTGACTTCATCCTCTTAGCATCTTTCTTAATTTTTAAAATCCCAAATTCAAAGTCGAATAAGCAAAACAAGGTAAATGATTTGGCTAAGGCCCTCCCTCGCCTTCATAAACTCAATACAGAAGAATTTTCGGTTTACTTAACCAAACTTTTTAAAGCTTATGGCTTTCATTCGGTGAAACAAGTCAAAATTCAAAATGATGATCCAGAAAACACCTACGATCATTATTTGCTTGCGCGACATGAGAGCAGTCTTGTGGAAATACGGATCATTAACCGAACTAGAAAACTCACTGAGAAGCATATTAATGAGATTGCCAGTAATTTCCGTGATAGCACCTCCCAAGCGACAAGTTGGCTTTTAGCGACCAGTGCCAAAGCCGATCCAAGTACGAACATTTATATCCGTAATAGTGGTGCAGATATTAAGGTATTTGACAGCAAAGCCATCAGTGATCTGATCTATGTTCTTGCACCGGATCACAAACCAAATCGCGGCATAATCAAAACCTCATTTATTAGACTACTTGACTACCTTGTTCAAAAACTCAGCTCAGCCAAAAATAAACTCACTTTAGAACAGCCAGAAATTTCATCCAAAGCGGAAATGGTAGCTTCTCAACAACTCATGAGTGATGTGTTAAGTGAAAATGTTACCCTTGCAATGCCTGATGATAGTTTGGATGATGAAAATACTCCTACTAGCACAGTGGATAAGACTCCAGTAAACACGCAAGATAATTCTGACAATGAACAAGTCGAAGAAATTAAACCTACAAAGAAAAAGAAAGCAGCCAAATCAGATAACCAACCTACCCAGACAAATACTACAAGCGTTGAATCAACTCCGGAAACTAATACAGTAGTTGCAAGCGAAGCCGTGGATGAAAATGAGAATATTAAAAACACTGAAACAGAGGCCGACATTCAATTAGCCGATAGTGCAACCACAGAACCCTCTATACCAGATGTGATAGATGAAAATATTCAAGTTGATGCTGAAGCAGACCCACTCGATGATTTAAATAATATCGCCGTAGGAGATACACCTACATCGGTAGATGATGCAGAGTTTGATGACTTCAAAACTGCTGACACAACAGATATTGATCTAATGCCGGATACAGCAAGTACAGAAATCGATTTATTGCTTGTAGGTGCCGATCCGGATAGCACTAAAGAAGATTTAATCACTGCTGATGATCTCAATGAAGAAACACCAAATGAAGAAACACCAGAAGTTCAGATCACTGAGAGTCTGGAATTAAATGATGTCACTGTTGAAGTAGAAATCGATCCATTATTAGAAATTGATGTGTTAAAGGAAACAATACCAGTCGCTACAGAATCAATAGGACTCGATGATTTTCCACAAATGGCAGAAATCGATCTACTAGCCATGGACAGTAGCGGATCAATTGATTTGTTAGTAGGAGAACCCTCAAATGATAAAACCACCTCTGATGAACCAATGGACCCTACAGAGTCAATTGTTTTACCGACTGAGAACGCAATAGAGGAAGCAAAACTCCCACAACCCAAAATTGAACTAAGTGATTTGGGAGCTGCACTACCTGAACAAAGAAAGACTTGAGGAAATAAAAATACATAAGCATTCTTATTTATTCTGGTTCTTTTCCAGTAAGTTTTTACCTAACAAATGTTTGATCGCCATGTCTGCATAGTTATCACGAAGGAAGTTATAAAATCCTATAGCTAACACAGTAACCATTAAGCTGTATGGGGCGGTAGGATTAATAGCTCCCCCACCTATTGCCAATATCACCAGAAATATCAGACTGGTATAAGCAAAGCTGAAAAACATTCCGTACAGTCGGCTGTAAAAGAATCCCAATTCACCTGTATCTGTAGCGAAGAAAGATTGTATATGCAGCAACAAAACCCCTACTACACCGACCCCCAAAGTCCAAGACAACCATCCTTTTACAAGAAGTACTTCTGAGGAAACGATCAGGTAAGAAATGGGCAGAGCAACAACGATGGCAATTAAAAAACTTAATAGTTTTAAATCTTTAATTTTAAGAAAAAAGGTTTTCAATAGTATTCACCATAATAAAACATTAATGAAATAATAACATTATGATTAATAGAATTGTATATTCCATTTAAATATTATATAATTATCCTGCCAATCAAATTGGTAAACTCCGTTTGTTGTAAAGTCTTTACAACCCCTTTTTCATAAAGGATGGAGATGAAGCGAGCTATGTTTTTATTAATATAGCTCGTTTTTTATTCTTTATATTTTCGTAATATTAATCTAATATTAATTATTATTAATACACCACAAAAGGCTATAAATGTCTAAATCAATTAATCCTTATGAAATATTACTTATCCCTGATTTTTCATCTATAGACGATGTGGAAGTAGCTTTTAATCAACGTTTAAGAGAATTTGATGACATTGAAAAATTTACAAAAAATCAGGCTGACCTTTACTCTTTAATCCATGAAGCCTACGACATCTTATCAAATGCCAACACCAAGGCCATGCTTGATGATAATTTGCGAGTCAAAAAAATTACCAACCAAAATCTAAAAAACAAGGACCCTCTTTCGCCCCTCGATCCTGAAAATACGAAAACCGATGAATTTGTAGAACAGGAATACAGTCGAGAAAAAACGATTGGAGTTGAGAAGAACAATAAAAATAGCTCATTCGTCACTTATTTTGTTATTGGCATTATCGCCCTTTTAATTGGTAGTTACTTCTTAAATATCCTTAATGGTAATGAAGATCAGAAAAAACCAAACACAGCACAAGCTGAAAAGGTAGAACAGCTACAATCCGAAGTTAAAGCGCCACCTCAACCCATTAACCTTATCGCTAAAACTACGGATATTCGAGATAATTTCCTATACCCTGATCCAATAGCTTTTAGAGATCAGCACATGATTTATGCCCCAGATGGTAGTGTTTTTCCGCTTGAGGCCAGTCTAATCCCTTCTTTACCCCAAACAGTAGATGGTGAAAGTTCAATTTTGGTCCAAAACCCTCATGCGACTGCAATCTTTGGAAAATTGATTGTTCAATTTACTGAATCAACTGAGCCTATGGCAATCCGATACTTCTACATTCCTGCAAAACAATCACTAGAGCTGTTTAAAACGCCGTCTGGTAAGTTTCAGATTCAGATTCTTACCCTTGATAAGCCAACAGCATATGTTTCACCTGTTTTCACAGTGCCTTTATATAGCACGTTGAGAACAATTCAAAAAGCAGACTGGAATTACGCTTACCCACCAGAACAAGTATTTTAAAACCCCAAAGTACCTTGAATGGTTTCTACTTCTGGCCCACCAGAAGTAGAAAAAACCCCATCAAAATACAAATCATAAATACTATTAATCAGCACACTATTAGTTTTGATAAATGCTAATTCTTTTTTTGTTTCTTCATCCAGAATAGACAGTCCTGTTAGACCTTCATTAAATGAATCAATACATAATACTTGAAGGCCGGCTGCCCTTAAAAACTCTTGCACCCCTTTAGCTTTTGCTTGCTGATTAGATAGCCGTGGCTGCTTTTCTTCAACCATCCGGATCATATACGCAAGTAAGTCTTTATGGGGCTGTTTGATTTCATTTTTACGATTACGATTAGCCCACCGATATTCATCTGAGAAAATCACTTCTCCACTTGTAAGCATTTTTGAACCTCAAATGAATCAACCTCTTTCAATAAAATATACCACATAATAGAAATAACCCACTTCATCTCAATTTAGATAAAGTGGGTTATATATACAGTCGGGAGGTAGGAACCTTAACTCGCTACCTCTGCCTTCAAGTATCGATCAAAATAAGGTTCATGACCTCTGAACTCGGACCTTTTATGCTTTTCAAGAAACTTTAATACCTTGCTGCGATCAATATTGGCCTGATCCAGAGAGTCAATGCAATGCAGAAGTACATTTTGATAAAACAGGGAAATTCTAAAAGGGTTTTTAAAGCCCTGCATCAAAGCACCTATGATATTTTCTCTACATGCCATTACTGCAATCGCTAGGGAAAATTCAGTATGGTTTAAAGTGAGTTTATTACCATCAAGCTCAGTAACTTCAAAATCGTTTCGATCATCCACGATATAAAGCAAACCGTACTGACTGAAACGCCAGTTTGAATCTACCCGATTTTCGGTAGCCATAATCGATAGCGAAGTACAGAACATACCCATATTTGTCGTAAATTCTGCATCAAGTACTCGTATAACATCCTGTCTTAGACCTAAATTAATAAGACATTCGTTTAAGTCGGGGGCGAATCCTTGCAGACTCGCCATCTCATAAGACTTAGGCTGATACTGTGATAAATGAAATACTTCTGGCTTCATATCAGCTTTGTGCCTGTGCCTTATTGAACTTCTGATAACGCGCTGAACGCTTCCAAGCATTTTCTACAGTAGACGCATTAGGGTTATCCATTTTTTTAGCTTTTTCTAACCAGTCCTTCGCTAGTGCCATATCTTTAGCATATCCATAATTTCCATGGTAATAGGCATTCGCTTTCAGAAGCATTGCATCACTATCATCATTATCAATGGCCTTATCAAGCCATGCTCGTGCCTTCTCATTGCTCTTTTCTACGCCCTTAGTACCTGTGGCATACATCTCAACCACTTTGGAAAACGCCGGCAAGTAGCCAAGCTCAGCAGAGCGCATGTAGAACGTCCCTGCTTTTTTCGCGTCTACTGCTATACCCATACCCGCATCATAGACAACACCCAAGTTGTAATCAGCCATTGCACTTCCATTAGCTGATGCTTTTTCTAACCAACCTTTAGCGCGTTTTAAATCTTTAGGTACGATCTCGCCTTTCAGGTAAAGCATACCAACATTATTTTGGGCATCTGGGAAATTGTTATTTGCAGCATTCGTCATTAACTGAACACCTTTCTTGTAGTCTTTCTCTACATACATGCCAGTTAAATATAAATAAGCTAATGAGTATTCAGCTTCCGGATGCTTAAGCTCAGCCGATTTCTTTAGTAATTCAACAGCTTTATCCTGATCCTGCTCAACATAATATCCATTTTGATGTAGTAAGCTCATTACATATAAAGCTTTTGGATTGCCCTTTTCAGCTACACGTTGGAAAAGCTTAACGGTTTTGGCTGAATATTGAGTTTCATCAGAATCGACCTCAACGCCGTCTTGAAGGAGGTATAAAAGGGCCAATCGATCGATAGCAACATCATCATTCAAATCCGCAGCTTTTAAATAATATTCTTCTGCCTGATTAGCATTGAAAGTAACGCCTTTGCCTGTTGCATACATATCACCTAAAGCAACATAAGCCGGTGCGTAATTCTTGGATGCAGACTTTTTATAATATGCTACTGCTTCTGGATTTAGGGCAGCTTTCTTACCAAGAAAAGACATGTTACCCAAATTGTAGTTTGCAATTTCATCATTTTGTGCAGCAGCTTTTTCAAAGTACTTTTTTGCTTGATCATAATTACCGTTATTCAGATAAAGCACACCTAGCGCATTCGTAGCATCTAAAGAGCCTTTATCCATTGCTTGCTTATAATATGACTCTGCTTTTGGTAGATCGACAGCTACGCCTTTCCCTTCATCATATTTGACACCCATTTTATATAAATAGGCGGCAGAGCCATCATCGACCAATACTACTTCTTCACTTGGAATATCGTCACCGACTTGTACAAGCTCATAGCTTTCATCTTCCATTGATGCCGCATCTTCCATCAGAGCTGCATCTTCTGTAAAACTTTCATCCTGTGAAAGATTTTTATTAAAATTTAAGTTTGAAGATGCACAACTTGAAAGCATCAAAGAGGAAACTACAACACACAAATATTTTTTCATAGATTTCACATTAATATAAAACATTAATTTAATATTTATTATAATACATTAAAATATTATCGTTATAATAATTTTTATTTGGTTATTGGAATATAATAATGTTTCACAAGAAATTGCTTTTAATCTTTGCTTTTACTTCCTCCCCTTGGGCTGCAAATGCCGCTAATGTGATCCCTGATCAGGACGCAAAAGTGATCTACTCACCGACCATCACAATTAATCCAGATGAACTCAGCAGCTTGTATCCTGAATCCCAGATGGTAAAACTACTCTTATCAAAAGATGGATATGTAAAGAAGGTTTTTTATCCGGAGGGTGTGCGAAACGAAGTTATAAGCAAAGTGGATTACGCTCTTAGAACAGCACGATTTACACCTTATTTAAAACAAGGTAAGCCAGTGCAAAGCATTGTTCCGTATGTTGTTAATTTCTATTTTATTTCAGAAGAAGAATATCGTGGGCATTAAAAAGCCCATTCTTAAAAAATGGGCTACGATCAATTTAATGATCCATCAACTTTGGAGATAATACCATTGCTTATTTTACAATAAAGAATCGAGTTATCTTCCAAGACAAATTATTACCCAAAGTTAATATAATGTCAATAATAAACTATATTGTTTTCTTTACTTTATCCAATAATGTTTGTGCTACATTATATTTATTAATAACATAATCATCAGATTTACCTAAACATAACTCTACCTGAACAATCTTCTCCAAAACACTACCACTCTTATTTTTATTATAAGCCTTTGTAAATACGGAAAGAAGTTTAACCAAATCGCGTTTAACCCTTTTGTAATCAGGCGTTTTAAAATGCAGTTCTTCTTTAAATTCTTCTAAAACTTTTTCGACTTTACTACGTGCAATCCCAAATCTTTCAGATACCAGATCATAATCACCCACTTCTTCAAAGTATTGTACTACTTGAGCTTTATGGGCTAATTCCTCTGCATATTTCTGAATCTCTTGTTCTTTCTCGTACTGTTCAATCCAGTATCTCACCGTATGAAGATTCAAATTATATTTTCGACTGACGTAGCTAATGTTGTTTACTCGTAAATAACACTCAAGCACTTCATCAATAAACTCTTTTGAATATCGCATGGTTTTTGAAAATAATATAAAATAATAAACAATATACCACAAAATTGAAGTACTGCTATATGAAGAATAAAACTGCTCTCCCTCTGCTTTTATTGACTTCCTCCCTGTTCACGACCTTAGCTCATTCGGATGATAACTTGATACCAGTTACCTCTACTGAAAATAGCGGCTATGAAACTTTCAATGCCTATGTGATTAAAAACTCCATCAAAAGACCAGATAAAAATACATCCAATTTCAGTGTTATGTTGACTGGCGTTTCTACGACAGATTCAAAAAATCCTGATCAACCGATACCTGTATCTAATGATGATCGAATAGAAGAATATGACCTAGAAAATGGTCGTGTCATTCTTACAGTCAGTATGAACTGTAAGAAAAAGACCTCCAAAGTTCAAAAAATATTAAGTCTTGATCCGGATACTGGAAAACTAAAAGAACAGTTGAGCGACAGCGATGAACAGGATAAGGAAATGAATAAAGCTTTACATCCTATCGTTTGCAAGTGAATACCTAACATTAGTTTAAAAAAAAGCCCTCATTTGAGGGCATTTTCTTTAATTAACATTTGCAGATATATTCTTCATATATCCTCTAGCAATGTCCTTAATATCTGGACTAGAAGCATTTTCAAATATCTTACGCATATTGCTTGCCAAGCTTAAGTCGCCACGCATAATGTCAAAATCAGTCGGTGCTGCACATCCTTGTTCATCTAAGTTATCTTGAACATTTGATGCAGCCACAACGAGCGCCGGAACACGGTCAATCTTAAACATCTTAAATGCGTCTGGATGAATAAAAAGCTCTGGTGGTGTCTTAATATCCAAAGTATTCATATAGGCTTGTGTCCCCCCAAACTTAAGGGGATCAGGGCCAATGTTTCCATTTAGAAATACTGAAATACCAAGCTTACCCGCATCATTCAACAATGCTTGCATGGTTTCTTTAGGCATTGACGAAGATATAAAAAGGTAAGCCCGACCTGCCGTGAAATCGCTTGAACCTTGCCCTTTATTTGAATCTTTCTCACTCAAAAGAGCATCATTATACTGCTTGGCAATTTTTTCCAAATCAATTGCCCCAAGTTGACTATTCAATTTTTTGTCATTGATATAATCAGGGGTCTTTTGAGGTGGAACCTCAATATTTCCTAACTCCAATCGCTTCGCTACACTTGCAGGAAGCTCCTGTTTTTCAGCCACCTTAATACGATCTAAAGCACTTGAAGCTTGTTTTTGCTGCTTAGCTATATCTACATCCGGAACCGGATTTTCACGTTTAATACGCTCTATATCGATATAGCCAGTCGTTTTTAGATTGCTGACATCAGTACCAACAGCTTTGCTATTATCGTTAGATGCAGCCTGAGAATTACAAATCGTTAAGATTAAACTTAATGCCAAAACAGTTCGATTTAATTTTTTCATTATTAATCACCGTATCCATAGACTTTCTGACAGCAATCGCGTTTCCGATAAATTTGGAATGACATATCCTCACCTTTAACTGGGAAGTAACGACCTGTACCCCAAACTAAAGTAGTTCGTCCAAATGGCTGACAACATTGTTTAGATTTCTTCATCTCAACATCTGCGAACCCTGCACCATCATTAACCGCACCAGTTTCTCCACCCACACTTGAGTTTGATCCTGCGATTGCTTTAGACATTGCTTTAGCAATTGATTTGGTTTGGCTTACAGGGTAAGTCATGCTGTACTTATATTGACGCTTATTCATGAGAACCTGACGATAGCCACCACATAAACCATTGTTACCGTAATAACTTAAGTTGATGCCTACACGGTGCATTTTGTTAAGCAAACGCATCATGATCACACCGCTAGAATCAATCGTTGAAACTGAGCCATCAATCTTACCTGTCATTGGATACATAAGCCCATTACATCCCACACACCAATGAAGCGGTGCTACACCGAAATGAGCCGTTGCAGCTACACAATCCCCTGTACATGCAAGTACAGCCGGCAATGTGCCATACAAATATCCATCTGGCGAAAGGAGATTAGCGTATTCAGCCATTAGCCAAGACGGATCAACTTCTGTTAGATAACCAACATCAAAGCCTTTCTGTTCAAAGCATTTTGAGTTATCAAGCATTTGACCAAGGATATACATTACTGGATTGATGTAATAATGAGCTTGAAAGAAAGACGATGTATGCTGCTCATCTTCTTCTTGACCCACAAATCCGTTTGTATCACCTGTAAATGATCCAGTATCAGCGAAAGAAACACCACCTAATGCAACCATACAGTATGGCTTTGTGGTGACATCCATTACACGAGCCGGCTCATAGAAACTAATTGGTACACCTACATATAAATCACATGTACACAAATATTGTTTCCAACCAGTTAGGTCCTTTGTACCGTCTTGGCCTCCTTTATAAAAAATACTGGAAATACCAATCGGCATTACACAGCTCCAACACATACCTGTAATCGGATTAGCAAATTCACCTGTACATACGAGGTCCTGCGCTCCGTTTGCAGCATTCGCAGTTGTGGCCGTACCAACCATGAACATCCCACTTAAGGCAAGTAGAAAGCCTATGATTAAACGTTTAGCTGACCCAGAGATTTTCGTAAATAATTTGATGGCAAAATGAATCGCCATATTCAGTTTAAAGAGCGATTTCATCTACTTTCAGCCTCAAATCTTGTTGAATGACATAACTTGGTGTTTTCTGAATATCTAATCGATTAATAAATTCACCTGTCTGATCAAACCAGAATTGGAATTTATGTTTAACACTCAGGTCGTACCAATTTCCATTGACTAAAACAATAAAGGTCTTGGGGTTTTTTTCACGCATTTTGACGGCCCACTCAACCTGTTTAGGATTGTCACCATCAATGAAAGCTAATGGGTGGGAAATGCCCATTTGCTTAAGAGGGTTGATATAGTCGCCTTTACGAGCGATATATTTCCCATCCGGCATCTGAATATCCATTTCTAAAATAATTGAAGGATCAACCAAACGAGTTCTATTAGCTGTAGCATGGGGCAAGTCTGCACCCTTTGGACGCTTAAACCCATTCATGGTTTCTTCAATGTATTTCTTTTTGAAAGTTTCCCATTCACCAGAATCAATCATTGCCTGCAACTTGCCTTGGATCGCCTCAATGAAGTTCATTTCAACTACTGGATAAGTATCACCGTATGTTCCAAAGTCTTTTGCAAATGATGAATTGCTTGCACATAAACTCGCGCACATACCTAGCGTGAGTAATAAATTTCTATAATTGGGTTTAAGCATCTTTTAGCCCTCGTTCTTATTTTTTGTTGGCTTTATCAATCGCTACTTTGTCAAGTTTGTAATCTAACTCACCAACCGAAACCGCACCGGCCACAATTGTTCCATCTTCAAGAACAGTCATAGGCGTACCATCAAAACCAAGATCACGAGAAAGCTGAACTGTAGAATCTACAGGGTTTTCACATAAACCATCTGATGTTGGCTCAATGCTAGAAATTAGGTATTCACGCCAAGCTTTTTGCTTATCTTTAGAACACCAAATCTTTTTAGACAGATTGCGTGCTTCTGGGTGCAGCCCTACTAATGGATTGAGGAAAACATAGATAGTGACGTTATCGAGTTTCATTAATTCTGCTTCTAGGCGTTTACAGAACGGACATTGTGGATCACTAAATACAGCCAATTTACGTGCGCCGTTGCCGCGCTTATAGGTAATTGCATCTTTGAATGGTAGTGAATTGAAGCTGATCTTTTTAAGTTCATCTCGCTTAGGGGATGTCATGTTTTGTTGATCTTTCATGCGGATAACATCACCAAACAAAAAGTAATCACCAGACTCGTCTGTATAGGCCAAGTTCTTACCAAGAACAACTTCATAAATGCCCTTAATCGGACTTGGTTCAACTGATGTCACTTTAGTTGCAGGATAGTTTTTCTTTAAATTCGCCTTCAATGTTGAAACGTCTGCCTGTGCAGAAACGATTGTCATTGAAGCAACTAAACCAAGAGCTACTTTTTTTAGAAGTTTCATATATTTTTACCTATAAATTTTAAATGCAGGAGGCGTAAACGGGAGTGAAGGTTCTTCTTCTGATTCAGCTTCTTCTACTTGATCATGGACCAAAGGTGATGGCTCAGGAACAACATCTTTAGATAGAGCTTCAACAGGTTTTGGATCAATAATTTCAAAGGGTTCGTTTATTAACCTTTGTTCAGTCGGTAGGGAAATCCCACCAGATTTCAGTAATTCATTATTCTCCTTGAGCAAAGAGAACATTTCGTACAATAGCTTTGCATCTGGTGAGTCTTGATTAAGAGGGATTTTCGGTGGCAGCAAATCAGGGTGATTAACACCGCCACGAACCAATAAACCGTTAGTTTCATACCACCGAAGGATTTCGAGCATTAACTTGGGAAAAGCACCATACTTAAGCGTATTCGCCCATTTCAATATTTCTGGGTCGGCATCTTTTCTGATAATTAGTTTCACTTCCTTCGATTTCATGAATCAAACCTCAAGCACTGAGTTCTAAGCATGAAGGATCAGACAAGGCTTGGGTGATGCCGTACTTACGCATTCCTATTGCAACTGAATAACGTGGATTCTCAGCAAGTTCGCATTGCGGCCAAAGCTTCTTAAGCTCATCAAACACAGCTTGAGAGCCACCGCCAGCGATAATAATGTGATCGATAGTACGAGCCTGATTACCTAAAAGGTTTTTAACGTCCTGCACTACTGAACTTACGGTCATTGGAATAGATTCATTCACTAGATCAGTTACATCACGGTATTTACCAAACTCTTTGAGCTTGCCCGTACGCATAATTTCTTGGCATTCGATTAATGTTGCATTAGTGCCTGTTGAACCAAGACGGTTTTGCAAATCCATTACTGCTTTATACATACCCACACTTGATCCTGAACTTTCTTGAATCCATTGAAAGTTATTCATCAGCAAAATATCGGTAGTGAAATGACCAACATCAACTACTGCAAATTTCTTACATGCTGTATTGGTTCCATTAGGCTTATAACGCCCTTCATCAGTAAGGATGCAATCTTGGAAAACGCCCCATGGCTGCGGCACAGGAGCTACAGAGCAGCCAAAGACAGATTTAACTTGCTGATATAGCAATTCTGCATTTGAGTTAAATGTATTAACTGGCAAACCGGCTACGATCAGTCGTGGAATCACACCATAGCTTTTAAGAAAGGTCTTAGATCGTTGTAATAGAGCTTTATGTTCAACACCATCAAGCCAATTACTATTTAAACCAACGGTCTGAGTAGCACCCTGCTCAATTGCAGTATCTCCAACAAAATAAGATTGACCATCTACTTCAATCGTATTTTCTTTAGTTACATTCGGGTTTGCATCAAATGTGAGTTGCTTTGCAGGACTTACTACAGAGGGAATGAAGTGCGTTTTCAGTTCGTTATTGAATAGAAAAGCTAACTTCACTCCACTACGTCCCACATCAAGCCCAACCACGACTTCTTTAGGATTAATCTTTGCCAATTTGGTTACACTCCATATCACACCAATATTTAAACTATTATCAAAATAATAGTTAAAATAAAACATTATAATAATATATTAGATTTATTATTTCTATGGTTAATACTAATATTAATTAAATATTAATTTATTATTAACAAAAAAAAGCCCCCAGATCGGGAGCTTAGAAAATATTTTTAACTTAACGATAAACACGTAACAGAGCGTTATCCAGATAGCTATTTGAGAAGTTATTCTCAAACCAACGTAGACCATCACGCGCCGTATAGACGTTTGTATAGATCACATTCATTACACCAATGTTCTCTGCTGTAAGCCAAGTTCGGGTCATGATTGCTACAGCTTGACCAGACTTATCGTATTCTACAAATACTGGATCATTGTCAAATGTAAGTGTCGCACCACTAAACTGAACTGCTTTCTGGCGTAACTCTGCATTTACCTTGCCACTTACATAGCTCTTATAAACACGTACTTCATGGCCTTGAGCTTTAGCTTGGTCTACGAAATACTTTGCAGGAAGGTCTTTTTCAGAATTATAAACACCTGAGCGCATCTCACGAAAAGCATCCTGAACATTGCCTTCATGGTTTACATCACGCTTGAGATAGAATGTACCACGATCTTTGGATTCAAGGTTAAAGCCGGCTGCTACTAAAGGTTTAGCCAAATGAATTTCAAATGTACCTTTATCATTACGTGTAGTATAGAAGAACGCATCGCGGATATGGGTATTCACCATATTGTTATACAAATCTTCTTGCTGCTTAGAAATAACACTTGAAATATGAGAAGAAGCTTTTTCGATAGATTGACAGCCTGTGAATCCTGTTACAGATACTGCCAACAATGCAGAAAGAAGTAATTTTTTCATATACCATCCAAGTTATTTATCGTTAATATTAAAATAATATTATTATTTAAAGGATAAATCCATACTTTCAAATAATAAATTAATATTTTTTGCATAAACTTTTAAATCTTCACCGATAATCCCATGTTTTTTAGCCACACGTTCGATACAAGTGTTTTTTCCATTTTCATAAAAGAATTTTATTTGATTCTCACACATTTTACCGATTACTTCATAACTCATAATTTTAGCTAAATCATTCCAATCACTATCATCGGAATATTTTTCATCATTAGGAAAAACAGGGAATATAAAAGGTGAATTGTAGAGATATGAATACTCAAAACCTTTAAATAAACCGACCTTTGTTTTCTTCTTACGGTCATTATCGGTACAGATAACCACTTCTATGTGAGGATACTTTTCTTTTAACAGCTTTAAGACTACTCCAATGTTATGCACATCAAAGCAAACGAATACTACACCATTAGTTGCTAAATATAAGCTATAACCAGTAGCATATCCTTCACACAAATGGATTCTCTTAGTCGTAGTTCTCCAATCCCCTATACAGTAAAAAGCCCCGACTGTAGAAATATCTATTCGTTGAAGTTTAACCCCGCGATCTGTAATACGTTGGTAGGTAACAAACTCAAGATCAAGGTTAATCGCAGGAATTAATAAATCACCCTTCTTTAAAAAATAATAATCCTTCTCCTTTTCATCAGATTTGAACTGGTTGTAATGGGAAGGAATTTTTAAATCCCTATTACAAATAATCAATCCCCTACCCGCCGGTACATTTTTTTTAATTAAATACGGATGTTGATCAGGATCAGCGTCAGCATCCATTAAGGATTTATATTCCTCATAAGCATTTTTGCGTAATAAAACCTGTAATGCTTGCTCTTTTTGCTGTCTTTCTAAAATAGCTTTTTCATATGATGCTTTATCAAATTTCGGTTCATTATTTTTTTTGTTATTTTTCGATTTTCTTTCATACTGAAAGTATTTTGTCGATTGTTCAGCGATCACATTACCAGATTTATCCAAAATCGAAAAAATCGTATACATAATAATTGGATAACCATCTCTAGTAACTGCCAAATATTTATAGCGCCCAACAGCCTTATCTTTTTTATAGCCATCTTTAAAAAAACGACCACCTTTAGGAGAGTCATCGAATGATTTTTTGAGATAACAACCAATTGAACGCAGATAATCTTCAAACTGATATATATGCTCTTGTTGATTGTAGTCAATATTAGCCATTTTACTGTTTCACCTCCCCTTTCTCGTTAAGGAACAAAAAGCTTTTCCATACATCAATTTCTTCTATATCCTTCCCACCGTTCATTCGGACATTTTGCATAATAAACAAGGCATTGTTTTTATAAAGCGGCTGACTATTACCACGCTCTGAATAGCTCTTAATTGTGGCCGCAACAATATCTAAAGTCTTTTTAGAAGGCTTAATACGAGAAAGATCAATTGACGGGTCTTTTTCACACCAAATCTGGATATTTTTAATCAGAGTGGTATGAGAAATATTCTTCTGTTTAAGCAAGCTCTCAATAGGATCGTCTGTGCTTTTTAAAGAAGATTTTATATCTCTTTTCTTGATAGTGGTCGAACCGGACTTACGCGAACTATATTTAAACTTCTTATAGTCACCTTGGGTAATCAGCCAACCATTTGATTTACACTTAGCTAAAAAGGCTTTGTGATCCTTTAAAAAACCATTGTAGGTTATAAACTTTGCCTCATTTATTGATGACAACTCTCTGAAACGCACATCAGCCTTTCTCACGATAGGCACAATAGCTGTTGCCATCTCATTAAGGCCAAGCACTCTCATACCTTCCAGACTACGCAAACGGCTCAAAGCGACATAACCTTGACCGCTCTCGAATGTGCCTGTTAGGTCGATTTCAGCTCGATCCAAAGTCATACCTTGGCTTTTATGAACCGTAATAGACCAAGCCAGTCGGAGAGGAATTTGGATCACACTAGCAATTTCTTCACCAGATTCATCAAGGATTGCCCACGATTCAGGCTCAACCATGATCTGTCCACCAGTAGTCATTTTGACAACTGGAATTTCACCATGTTCATCATCTTTATAGATTCCAGTAATTATCCCTGTACTACCGTTGCAGTAGCCTTTTTCCTCATTATTCTTGGTGAACATAACCAAAGCCCCAACCTTATAATCAAATATTTCAGGTATCCGACTTTGACGCATAATCATTTCGCAAATCGCTAATGGGCCACTAAACTCGACTTTATGTGCATAAGCCTTGTTTTGTATTTTTGAGAGATGATTCATATTGATACGGTCAACATCTTCATTATGGGTGTAGAGCTTTGTAATATCCCCACCCTCAAGCAAGTTGTCCTTGGTATTGAGTAGTAACTGCAAGGTTTCCTCAGTAACCGTGTTATCTCTAATCTGGTTCAGGATCGTAGTCAGTGCATCGCCGTTTTGTCTGTACTGCTTAGTTAAATAACAAATAGTGAAATCGGCTTCTACCCATGAATCAGCCATAAAGCAGAACTTTTTAGCTCCTGAACTGTTGCCTTTCTCTACTGGCGGTAACTGGAAAAAGTCACCACATACAACTAACTGAATACCCCCGAAAGGTTCATCGCTATCACGGCAATACTTTAAAATCTGATTAAGCATATTTAGCTGCTTTGAATGCAGCATAGAAATTTCATCTATAAAAAGAACAGCCGTATCACTTAGTCCAATTTTTTTCTTTTTAATTTTTTCCAAATCACTTTGCGTAAGTTCTTCACGTACACCCATTCCACTCCATGAATGCAGAGTCGTACCCTTCAAATGACTTGCAGCAATACCAGTAGATGCGGTAATTGCATAGCGCACACGATTCTTTTTAAGGTGAGCAATATACTTATTTAAAGTATAACTTTTGCCTGTTCCCGCAGACCCAGATAGAAAGACATTAACACCCGTCTTTAATATATTAAGAGCTAAATCCTGTTCCATCTATCCAATCTACATACTAAATATCATAGGTAAAATATACCACAGATTTACAATACTTCCAATTTTATTAAATTTTAATTTCCATTAATATTAATAAAAATACCATTCAAATATCTATTTAATCAATGTATAACATATACAGGCACTTGCTAAATTAGGATTATAAAATGTTTAAGTATTGTTTAATAGCCGCGTCATCACTATTTTCATGTGCTGTCTATTCAAGCCCATATGAAACAAGAACATACAATCAACCTCCCGTCATCACTGGTGAATTTGAAGTCGAGCAACCAGATCAAATACATTTAGCGAATCTCACAAAAGATACAGAAACAATAGAAGTTGAATCTGACTTTCTTGGTCTTAAAAAATTCAAGCGTGATACATTTGATAAATCGAAGATTAAAGAACGTTTTGATAATGGTTTTACAAAACTTCGTGATGATGAAAAGACAGTGAAAACTAATAATCACCGAAATTAATTTAATTATTCAGTATTAGAATATATAGTCAAAATGTATCTTTATATTATTTATTCAAGTAACATTAATTGTTATTGGCTTTGTTGCATAAACATTCAAAAGCTGAGTTCTCCCCAATCCATTCAAATTTAAGACACAACTTGGGTGCGAGGTCTACCTAATTCCGTAAATCTATTCAGAACTGCCACACGCGCATGAATTTCATTGACCTGACTTTGAAAATGTCTTGCCGTCAGCCTATCACCTAATAATTTGATGCAATGCATCTTGGTTTCCACCAAACTACGACGGTGATAACCCGACCATTTTTTCCATAGGGTTCTACCTAAATGTTTAACCGTTTGAAGTAACTCATTTCGTTCTATTGAACTTATTTTAGAATCTTTCCAGGGCTTGGCATTCTTTCTGGGTGGAATTACTGCATGTGCTTGACGATCTGAAATCACTTTTCTGCAGCACTTCGTGTCGTACGCGCCATCGGTATAGACAGAATCTATTCGCTCATCTAGTGGAATTTGATCCAGTAAATCACCTAGTACTTGTGAATCACTGACATTATTTGTAGTAAGCTGAACGGCACGTATTTGCAGTGTTTCAGCATCTATACCAATATGCAGTTTACGCCATTGCCGACGGTATTCAGGCTGATGTTTTTTACGCTTCCATTCGCCTTCACCTAAAAACTTTAAACCCGTAGAGTCGACAAGTAGGTGTAACCCATCATGACTTTTCTGATAGCTTATCGCAATATCAATATGCTTTTGTCGTCTACAAAGGGTGGAGTAATCTGGTGCTGTCCAATTCAAGCCACAGAGTTTAATCAGGCTTTGAACAAAGCCAGTAACCATACGTAAAGAAAGACGGAATAGAGATTTGATCATTAAACAGCATTGAATCGCTGTATCGGAATAAGTTTGATTTCGTCCTTGCTTGCCTTGTGGTTGTGCATACCATTGCGTCTTAGGATCAAACCAGATTGAAATATTTCCTCGCTTGATTAAAGCTTGGTTATACGAGGACCAATTGGTTGTACGATAGATTTTAGGTGTAGGCTTCTTCATCTGGAAATTATATTACTGAAGAAGCCTTCAAGAATAGCTTTGTGCAACAAAGCCATTGTTATTTAAAAAAATAATACTTATAATATTTTTGACTTTTTGAATCTAATTTAATAGTTATTCAATCTTCTCATCCCATCAAGCGTATTTAAGAGTACATCAATGAAGGATCAATCAATCAGCATTCACGAGGCCCACAAGCTAGAGGAAACTACTGGTAAGTTCATCATTGGAATTAAGAATGGCGTGGCAATGGTAAAATATCCGAATAAGCAAACCTTTCGTGCGGAAGCTGCTGCTGATGGTTTTGATATTATTACCGTGTCTGAACAGCAAGCGGAATTAATTTGGAAGAAAACTATAAATCTTTCAGTTGAAATTGTTGATCTAACTGCGTCCGATCATAATACCTAAATTAAGCTCTATTTCTTAAACATAAAGCAATTACTTTATTACACTCTTGCACATCGAAGTACCCAATATGGCATTTCTCCAAAGGAATGCCCATATTTTCTGATAGCCATTTATAAGCCTCTTGCCTAGCGGCACTTTTTGAATAGCCTTTATTTATCTTTAAAACCAAATTCTATCAAATACAGAATGTGCTGCTACTCGCTATTTTCACAACTCAACATTGGCTAATGTTCCTAAAGAATTTTTATTTGTATTGTGTATTCCAACCCTAGAACCACAAGCCCCACAATTATAAAATTGATTTGCAGAGAGCTTGTGATTTTCTCCATATAGTGACCTACCCTCCATCACTTTAGATAGTACGTTGCAATACTGACACCGAACCTTTCTGTAAATAAAAATACGTGGTTTTAGATAGTCTTTAACGTTTTGATCTTCATAAATTAGTTATATACAACTCCGTATTTTTTAACTACTTGTGGAATTGCCACTTCCTTACCTACCCTTAAAAAGAATTCTACTTGACGTTCGATTTGTAATTTCATTTCGCCATCAGATACAAATTTTTGTAATTCGTTCCATGTTTTATATTGTTCAAACTTCTTGCCGACAGGAAACACTGGAAAAATGAAAGGCATATTAAATTCATTAGCAAATTGTAAAGCCTTTTTAATTCTTGCTTGATTCTTCGTTAGTGAATCCTTTGCAGTTGCAAAAGTCAACTTACTATCGGAATCCTTAAATAATATTGATCGAGCCACATCAGGTATGTTTTGAACATCAATACATACAAGAACTGTATCACCAGTGACTCGATTCAAAGTACTACCTGTTAAGTAATCTTCACACAGAACGTATTCTTTATTTTTAGATGGAAAGTCACCAATTGCAAAAAACCCACCCTTAATACTCGAAGCAATTCGGACATTTTTAGCACAAGAACTATTCACTACTTGATAACTTAAAAACTTACCATCAACATTTTTAATAGGAATTAGAATATCGTTCTTAGCCACTTTGAAAGTTCGGCCACTATCTAACTTTTCATCGCCAACATGGTTATGTTTAATTATGTGCTTCTTAGAAGCAAGTAAGATGCCTTTGCTAACTGTTACGCCATTCTCATGAAAGTATTTATGATCTTTAGTTTCTGCTTGACGACCGGCAATTGAATTAAATTCATCCATGAGCATTTTAGAAACTGCTTCTGGAATATCTGTAATGTTATGGTTCTCATTTACATTGTAGTCACTGTTAAATTCACCATAGTTAGCGTCTTTAATTGTTACTGAATATACACCTCCACCATCATTTGAATTAACAAATTCATAGTTACCTACAATCGAATCATCTATCAGTGACTGGACAACACCTGTATCAAAATCGCCTAAATAACTTGGAACAACCTGTAAATCCATATCATTTAATTGCTTGTCCAAAGACACCAACATATTAGGTGTGGAACGAGAAAAGCTATCAATACTTGCTACTACTGAAACAGGTTTAGATTCCCATTTCTTAAAAGCATTAATAAGATAAACTAATGCGCTTAATGTTAGATATGACAAAAAACCAAATCCCACAACATAAGCAACTAACATTAGAAAATCCATCATCATTCTTCACCTTTATATCTTGCTTATTATTTTATAGCATATACCGCATATATACAATACTAAATGTTATTATTTGCTCTTTAATATGTTTGCTTTTTCAATATCTAAAATTTATTAAATTGACCTTACATATACTTTGATCATAAGTCTTTAAAATCATCCATTCTGTGAATTCTTAATAATACTTGCCGATCGGCAAGTTTCAAGGCTTAAAAAATAGATGCTCTAATCGACATTTCTCAAACATACATTTCATAAATGAACAATATTTAGTTGCCGATCGGCAAGTTTGAAGCTGTAGAAAATTACGTTCTAATCGACTTTTCAAAAAACGTACATTTGATGAATGAACAATATTTAGTTGCCGAAAACGACATTGCCCAAACTTTCATCTATGAAGCATCAATATTCAGTTGCCGATCGGCAAGTTATAAGACTTAAAAAATAGATGCTCTAATCGACATTTCTCAAACATACATTTCATAAATGAACAATATTTAGTTGCCGAAAACGACATTGCTCAAACTTTCATCTATGAAGCATCAATATTCAGTTGCCGATCGGCAAGTTTCAAGGCTTAAAAAATTGATGCCCTAATCGACATTGCCTCTACTTACATCTATGAAGCAACAATATTTAGTTGCCGATCGGCAAGTTTCAAGGCTTAAAAAATTGCTGCCCTAATAGACATTGCCCAAACTTACATCTATGAAACAACAATATTTAGTTGCCGATCGGCAAGTTATAAGACTTAAAAAATTAGATGCTCTAATCGACATTTCTCAAACATACATTTCATAAATGAACAATATTTAGTTGCCGATCGGCAAGTTTGAAGCTGTAGAAAATTTACGTTCTAATCGACTTTTCAAAAAAGTACATTTCATGAATGAACCATATTTAGTTGCCGATCGGCAAGATTTAAGAATCTAAAAAATAAAAAAACCTTGGATAATACCAAGGCTTCGACATACAAAACTAAATTTATTTTGAAAGGACTCTTTTAGCCCATTCAGAAATCATTCCTGCATTTGATATGGCTGATTCAGCAGCAAGATTAGCAGCATCTAAACGATTCTGTTTTACTTGCGTTGTTGCTTCTTTTTCTCTTGGTGCTTTGTTGGCTGCACCATACAAAGGTAATTTAGTAAATATTGAGCTTTGATTAGTCGCAGCAGTACGGAAACTTTTCATGGCAACCGCTTCACGCGAGTTAAGAGGAAGTACAAAGCGATAATTGAACAAGTCTGACTTAGCTACAGTAGGGAAAAAATTAATTCCACTATATTGCTGTAACTGATTAATAGAAACATAATCTATTCGGCCAGATTCATCATTAACTGCAACATACGCACCGGCAACATTGAGTTGGGGAAAAAGAACAACCTTATAAGTGTGACTTGGAACGATAACATTATTTCCGATTTTACGGAGCTTATTACCTAAGAATAATGATCCAGTGATTACATAAACCGATTGATTGTGGCTTTTCACATAAGCGCGAACAGCTTCTTCGGCTAAACGCCATTCTTCTTGGTTTACGTGAGAACTTTGCGGGATCATATTAGCCAATGAAAAACTATCATATTGGTCTTTAATACTTTTCCTATCCGCACTTGGAGAAAGGTGGCCTCGGTCAAAATTAGAGCCACGATAGTCTGTTAGTAAACTTCTATGTACCAATGGAATTCTTTCTTCTTCATGAAAGTTATTGGTTCGCTTAATTTGCGATGCAGCTTTTAAAGAGTCCGGTGTAAGAATAGAAGCCGACCATAAACCAGTTTTAGATAAGCCAGAATATTTAACAGCAAACCCTGTAAAACAGAGATCATAATTTGCTTTTGTAAGCAGACTATTTACAGTTATAGGAGGCGTTTTGGCATAGAAATTATGATTACAACGGTCAAACCCAACAGCATAGCTTGAAGAACTGATACCTATAAAAAGTGAAGTTAAAAAAATATTTTTCTTTTGCTTAATACGTTTTATGGAATTCTGGATCATAGTCATACACACTCAATTTCAGAAATTCTATATTTCAGTCGGGTATAGGTATTTTTGACATTGAAGATAGATTCATTCCAATGTTTAATTTGCTGTTGTTCCTTAGTGATCTGTTCCATTTCTAAAGGCGTTAAAACAATAGATTTAATTCTCAAATCTGTTCCAACTTTCAAATCAAACGAGTCAAAGATGGCAAAGAGGTAGACTTTGCCGAACTCTTTAAGATAGTTATGAACTTCATCACTAAATTGGATTTTTGCCGCTCGGCAAAAGGTGTACATCCCTTTTTTATCAATATTTTTACATGAAACTTCAATAAACTTTTCCCGATCAGAAATTGAAAATATCGAATCACACCGTTTTTTTGAGTTTGTTGTAATTGAATAACTTGAAATCCTATTCGCCAACTTTCCAGAATTTATATCCTCTATTAAAGGAGAGGGGAGAGGGCGCTCGTCCTTTGAAGGTACAGTTGGTAAATGTTCTTCTTTAATAATTTTAAGCTTGATTGATTGCCGGAATATTAGTTGTATATCACTAACATCCTCAAAATAATTCTGAATATAGATATTAAAAAAGTTCATGGATTTGATGCTTTGAATATTCAATATATCAAAGTTTAACAATACATTACTTAATATTCAATTAATTAGACTAACAATATACATATAATAAACAATGGTTTAGCTATTTATTAACGTTAATTAGCACTTTTATTTTTCTTTTTTTAGAGGTTATTATAGAATATATTTAATAATTAAATAACCAAAAAATAAATTATCTTAAAATATTTTATTACCTTAATATTAAATTATTGTTAATTATATTGCATAATATGTGCATACTTTGCACTCCCAAAGATAAAGCTCATGAAACTTCCTTGTACACTCAGAAACCATCCAAATCGGTTCCAAATTATTTTGGTTTTAATTCTTTCCACACTGTTAGCCACTCTATCTGTCTACTATGCTTTTGATAATTTAGCTGCTCAAAGTGAAGCAAAAGCTTTTACTAAAAACATTAAACGATAAACTTAATCCACTAATGTAGATTACAATAAAATTCAACATACCTTTTTCCTGACCTCCTTCATTTAGCGTCAGCATAATGAATCAAGCGTAAGCCAAACATATAAAAGCATTGAGTGTCAGCGAAATGCCGCAGCGCAAGCGGAGCGGTTTTTGGTATGTGCGACTTAAACAGTTTTAAGCCACACATTAGGGAATTAGAATAGGTCTAGTTGAAGGGCTAACTTAATCTCACCATTTACAAGCATTTTGATGCAACCTTTACTCCTTTTAGTTGTCTTTACTTCACTTTGGGCGATGGCCTTTTCATCGTCAAAATTTTCAGATTCGACATTATTAATGCTTGGAATCTGTTTTGTAATAGTGCTTTCTTCGATCTTTGCCTGTAGTCGTGAAATCTCAGCTTCATTTTCTAAAAGAAGTTCTTCAAGTTTACTTTCTGGGTCTGCATCTGCTAAGGAAGTTTGAACCAAACTTAAGCGCAATTTTTTGTATTGAAGTTCTGATTCACTTTCAAAAATAGCGCCGATCTTCGGTTTAATTTGACTGATAATCTCTTTTGCATTTTTCAGAGCCTTAGTGGTTCTGCTCTCAATTTCGCTGAACTCACTACCAACGCGATTTACTAATGTCAGTAATAGAGTTGCAATGTTAATCACTGTGAGGCGATTATCTGGAACGTTCCCAAATGCAATATCATATTCTTGGTCTTTCGTTGTTACGGACAATTCACACCCAACACCACGCTTAAGCAATGGCAAGCCAAACAAAGTACCAAAATCATAAATAGATTCATTTTTTAACAATTTGAAAATTTCCTCTGCTGCATCTATGGAGTTATTAAACTCACCACCAGACGGCGCAACATACACGAAAGGTTCTGATTTGTTCTTTAAAACAGATTTAACGGCTGTTTTTGCTTTTGTATATGAGAAAGGAACCTTATTGATGAAAATTTTCTTGTTAGCTGCTTTCAAACTATCCAGATATTCCATAGCATCGTTGTGATCTTTGAATACTTTGGCATTGATCTTTATATTGATTTGTTCGTTACGAAATATAGCTTCTTCTAGGCGAGGGCCATAGCAGAACAAAGCACTGTCTACATAGCTATCTTTACGAGCCGGCATAGTCTGTAACTGGTTTTCCGCTTTAGAAACCTGTAGGGCAAAATTGGCTTGCTTGCGAGAGTAGTTAGCTTTCAGCCGTTCAAGTTTTTGAATTTCAGCTTCTAGTTCTACACGTTCCATCATAAGAGGGTTGCCGGTCGCCAACGCAGCAATTTCTTTCATGCTGATTGCATCTGCTTCGGCACCAAAATCAATGCTGTGCTGACCTGTATAGTTTCTAAGTACACCAATCATTTTTAACTTAATGCTGTTTAGCTCCCACATACGGGCATCACATGAATTTTCTGTAACGTAGCAGCTAATTCCGATTTCAAACGTATCAGCGCCTAACAGCTCATAAAGCATGTTCCCTTGCCGTAAAATACGGCCTTCGCGCTGCTCGATGTCTGACGGTTTAAAAGTTACATCTGCATGATGCAAATGTACTAAACGCTTTTGCACGTTAGTACCACACCCCATTTTCGGTGTGCTTCCGATCAATACGCGAACTTCACCAGAATTTACCAGATCAAAAATATCTTGCTTTTCTTGGTCCGTTTTAGCTTCTTGAATAAAACGAATTTCATTGCTTGGGATTCCTAACGAAACTAGGTGATCTTTGATCTCCTGATAAGCTGACCAATTAGATTCTTGAGCATCACGCATTGCTTCTATTTCGCTTGCATTAAAGCTTTCTAAACGATCTTCTAACACCTGAATAGCGATTTCGTTTTCTTCATCAATAGCGGTCTGTAGCTTCTCACGCAGGGCATCATATTGCTTAATAATCTTTAGATCACCATTTGACTTAGGAACTGAGCGATCTAAAAAGATTAATTGAGTACCTTTGAACTGATCCCATTGCTGATAGATTGAAAAAACATTGTTAGCAATGGCTTCAATTTTGCCGCCTGTTTCGCGTGAGTATCTAAAAGGATTTACGCAACGAGCAGCCAGAGAAAGTTTTCTAGCTAAATCCATCAGGCGTAGACGTTCACTATTACGTTCTTTCAAGTCTGAAATCTTATCTAAGTTTTCATAGCGTTTTAGTATTTCATCCAAGATCGCTTGTTGTTCATAAGTCGGCTTAACAACGTGCGTTTGGCGGCTACCTGTTGCCAATCGTGGAATTGGAAAGTCTTTACCTGTACTTTCACGAAAAATTTTATTTAAATCTTCATTACTGATGGCATCTGTGAACTGGAACCATAGGCCCATTAATGAGCTGAGATTGCGCCACTCTCGGGCAAATCGGGTAACTTGTTTTAACTTGCCTGATTCTGTTGCTTCAAACTTAGTGACGTTCTCAGCGTAGAGTCTAGCCCAATTATCAAAGTGCTGTAGGCCCAATTCTTTCAGCTCATTAGGTATTAAAAAGCGTTTGATGTTGTAGAGTTCAACGGCGCTGTTAGATACTGGTGTACCTGTATAGCATCCGGCAGAACCATTAATACTATGGAGATACTGAAACTTAAGATACATATCAAATGCACGATATGAGCCGCTAGGATTACCCATACCTACAATATTGTTTAGATTACTAAAAAATTGAAGGTTTTTATAAGAATGAAATTCATCAACTTCAATATTATTCACGCCTAACAGATCAAAAGTAATCAACTTATCTTCACGGTTAAGGTTCAAGCCCCCTGCTAGTTTTTTCTCAAGACGTTTTTTAAGGCTTGCTAGAGCTTTTGCGCTTTTACGCTGACCGCTATTGCTTTGAATCTCTAATAAGGCATCTTCTACGGCTGTGATTTCATCCTTAATAAACTGATCCTGAATCGCATCACTTAGCTTAATAAACTCAAATGATGAATGAGATAGCACTACAATATCGTAGTTACCTGTAGCAATTCGGGCGAACAGACGTTTACGGTTCTTTTTAGCGAAATCTTTTGGGGTCGCTGCGAGTACTTTAGCCGATGGGAATAAACGGTAAACATCAGCCGCGAACTGTAAAACCAGATGATTAGGCACGATAATCATTGATTTACTCGTCAAACCTAATTGTTTTCTAAGCATTGCACGAGAAATAGTGATGAACGTTTTCCCTGCGCCCACTGTATGACTGTAAAGCGTGAATTGCGACAATACACCTCTATATACGGCGTTTAACTGGTGCGGTCTAAGAGCAATAATTGAGTCAGGTACTTTGCCCTCTAAAATGATATGAGAGCCTTCAAATTTAGGGGCAACATAAGAATTGAAGGTCTGGTTATAGATTTCCTCTAACTGCTCTAATAAGTGGCCTTGACTGTAAAGCCATGACATAAATTCTTGCTTGATGGTTTCAGCAAGGGAGATAGCCAGTTCTGTAGCTTCTGGATCAAATACTTTAACTTCTGAGCGGTGAATAGGGTTGTATTCAGTACGCATGATCCGGATTGTCTTGTTATTGAATAGATGCTCAAGCAGCTTGTTAAGCGTAATGTAATCGGTGCTGTATAAGGCGGTTTTAGCTTGGCTTGGTGTGCAGTCAATATCATAAATATTAGATACACGCTCATAGAATACTTTTGCTGATTCATCATCTGTAATGAACCGTACAAATGAGCGGTAAATATCGATCGGCAGCCATGTCATACCTAGTGAGATAGAAATATTTTCAAGGCTGATGTAGGCCGGCTGCACAGCTTCTAGGGCTTGCTCACCGATATAGTCACCATTGGCAACAGCAAGGCGTAATTTCTTGCGTACGTTACCAGAAAGGTGAACGCTCTTGTGAACCCACCCACCAATTTCATAATCATAAAAAATCTGCGGGGCAGGGGTGTTTTTGTGTAGATGCTCGATTACTTCATCTGTTGAACAGCTCAATAGTTCAGCCATGTAATCCAGATCGACACAACCACGGTAGCTTAAGGACAAACTAAGCGCGTGTGATGGGTTATCTGCTTTAACTGGTCGAATCGTTTTAAAAATTACACGTTGGCTAAAAATAGCGGCTTTAGTGGCCTTTTCTTCTTTCACGATTTTGTAATCTGGCTTGCCGGTCGGCAAGTATCCTGCAAATTCCTTAACAGGTTTTTTATAGTCGTTCTCTAAAGCCAGTAATAAGCCGGCATCTGGCAGATCATTGATTAAAGCAAGGTTAGAACTTGAGTTGATGTAACCGAACTTTTTGTAAAAATGATCATACTGTTTAATTAAGTTTTCACGGTTCGCTTCAATTTCCGTTTGATCTGCATCGTTTGACTCAAGGGAAAGTTGAGTAATTAGACAGTCACGAATAGCAATTAAAAGCTGTAGCTTTTTAAAGCGCGTTTTACCTAATTTAGAACGTGGACCAATATTAGCAGGATCAATGAAGTTTTTATCGTAAACGACACGACCATTGGAATAGCCTTGCTCGTTAACTTCATAAACTTTCTGACCTAACTCATTCAGACGCGCTACTTTTTCGTAATACTGACCACTGATATGAGGAATGTATTTTTCTGACCATACTGTATTTTCATCAAGTACTTGGGTCTTATAACGAAAGCCTTTATCAATATCCTGTTCAATGATGCGATACAGGTTGCCGGCTTCATTGGTATCAATAACACCAATTTCTTTACCTGATAACTCAATGTATAGGTGTGCTACCAGTGCATCAAATTCGGTCTGTAAGTGGTTTAAATCAACAGTTACAGGCTCTTTAGATTCTCTGAATGTATTGATAATCCATTCATTCAAACCAGATTCAAGATTGCCTGTTGCAGTAATCGCCAGTTCCCGACCATACGGCCCCGACTTAAAAGAAATTTCGCCAGAAATATGAGCAGGGTTTGTATTGAAATAATCATTGATGAAGATATTTCTTTCGCCTTGGCTTTCCAGTGAGTCAGTATAAACCCATGAAGGATAGTCACAGGCATGAGTACCATAATTCAAACGTGCGTGATTTTCATCGTTTGCGCTTCTACGTTTGAATACCAGAATATCCGTGATCACCTCAGTATTAGAGGTTGTACCATCTTTAAACGCGCCATTAGGCAAACGGTATGCACCGACCAAATCAGCCAGATAAGACATTTCCTTACGCGCATGAGCATCTGAGCTATCTAATACATAGCGTGACACAACATAAATTGCATAGTGGTTATGCTTTAGGGATTGCAGACTTTTAAGTATGAACTGGTTATGAATAGAGAAGCGATTGTATTCAATACAATCAGACATGTTTAAGCTGAAATCACCGTATGGTGGATTACCAATTACCAGATCGAAGCAATGAGGCTGCAAAGGGATTTTTTCAAAACCAGTTTGGAAGATGTAGCTTGTATTTTGGTTTATATATTTAGCGATTCGTGCGCTTAAAGAGTCCTTTTCAACACCTACAAAACGCATATTTTCAGGGGTAGGGGCTTGATACATAAACTTGCCATTACCACAGCTAGGTTCAAGCACAATACCGGCGTTTTGGCCCAAACGTGCTGCAATATTCCACATAGCAGAAATGATGAAGTCGGGCGTATAAAATGAATCTGTAATTGACGCTTGTGCATCGGCATATTCATCATCGGTTAAGAGGTCTTTTAGCTCTTGGTTGCGTGTACGCCAAGCATCAGAGGCAAAGCTATCATCAGAATGAGGGAAGGCTTTAGAGAGGCTACCCCAACCAACGTATTTTTTAAGTAATTCGATGTCTGCCAGTGTAGGAGTGGTGCTATTTGCCTCATGTAATTTTAGGCACTTGATAGCATCGATATTATTATTGAAATGCTGAATTTCCATGAAACCAAGATTAATTGAGTTCATTGCATATGCTCCAAAGTTGATATATGAATTATAAAACATATACCGCACATATACAATATTATATTTGTTAATTGCGACACGGTTTGACGCTTTTAAAATTACTTTAAAACATTTAGATACCGTTACTTAGAGTTAATTCCGCTTTAAATTTTAAACACATCTTTTCTTTGAAAAGCATAGCGGGATGCGAAAGCAGACGGCGCATGAGCGTAAGCGAAGGGGGATTAAAAAATTAGAAATATTATATTGAGTATAATAAAGGGTTAATTCTTATCTATAGCTTCTGTTTTCTGTGAAGGAACTATTTTGTGGGCAAGCTCTTGGGCGAATATTATTATATTTATCCAAGTAACTAAATAAATGAAGTAAATTACTATAGTAATAAAAGAATGTTCTGACGATTGAACCTCTAACATAGTAAAAATAATTTCAACTGGTAGTATTTTTAGTAAAGCTAATGAAAACAAGATACTAAGTAAGCAAAAAATAAAAAAACGCACTATATTCTTCACACTGAATATGTTTTTCATTAAGGCTCTCCTTTATACAGGATTTGTACTCTATTTTTTAGGGCATGAATAAATTACTGTTAATACACCACGGCGCATCAACAGTATTAATTAAATTAAAAAGATTTGTTCATATTCGCTTTAGCAACATCGGAAAACTTACGTTTTTTGATCACCATAATATTGCCTTTGGCACTGATGCTCTTAGATAACACTTCGTCTTGGGCCGGTTTAGAAGCTTTGGCTTTTTGAGCTTGTTTATCTGCTTTCTTTTTGTTTAAGCGGATTTTAGCTAAAAAAAGTTTAAAGGTTTTTTCAGCTTCATTCACAGGCATAATTTCTTCAAGTTGTTCCATTGATAATACTTCAAATTGTTCCATTGATAATACTTCAAATTGTTCAAGCTCAGTACCAAGCTGCTCCAACTTAAGTTTAGCAATGATCCGGTTATTCAGAATCGAATAGAACTGGTAGGCCCCGATCTGGACTACACCATAATTATAGCCACCTGATGCCACATATCCTTTTACTTTCACTTCTTTGTTTTGCATCAAACTACGAATCACCTCCATACGTTCTGCATGGAAGTATTGCTGCTTTTTAGATAACTGTTGAACGGTATGCTGCAATTCCGCGAGTTCGGCATCTGTAGCTGCACCAGATTCAGTTTTGGTGCGAAGTAGGGCGTTTGTGGAAGCAATATCCTGCTTTCTGAGGTTTGCCAATTGAGATAAAACATATAAAGCTTTTGAAATAGGCTTAAGATTTTTACCTTTAGGTCGGTTATTCATTGTATTCATGATAGAAATCCAAAGTTGATATATAGCAAATATACAACATATACCGCATACTAACAAGCAATAAACATCAATTATTAAAAGAAATAAGAACTAAGGGCAACAAGTAAGGGGAACATACCGGCAAATAACATATGGGTAATTCTTAAATTTCGTGACACATTCACTTCTGCTGTATATTTCAGATATTTCATCACAAATATCGGTATGGAAACGAAGCATCCAAGTAGCATTGCGGTTGTAAATGCGAACTCGAACTGAACCAACGGTATTACGTCTGCTGCAAACTTATAATACTGGTAATAGTTGCATCCGGTCATAAAGAATAAGCACAGTAAGCCTATACCAATTGAAGCGTATTCAATTTGCTTGTTCTGATCTTTATACAGAATTTTAGTAGCAAGCATACACACCGCGATCAATAAAGGGATCAGGATGATAGAGATGCTGATAAGAACATTGGTTAAGAGAAAACCCTTTGGATCATGCCCACTGACCAGTAGATAAAGCGAAGTGAATGACAAGAACACTACAGGGAAGAAATTAATATAAAAGAGCTTAATTTTCTCAAATTTAGTAATTTCAAACTTCTTAGTTTTTTCCATAACTGCATCCACACATAACATCGTCTATGATGAAAATAGAACTGGTAATTTTTAAATTTCTTTAGTAATTATTCAGCATTTTCAATACAACAATATACCACACATTTTACATACTATATGTGTTGAATAAGTCGATTAAAGTTTATTTAATCAACTATTAAATACCAATTAAAATTAATGAGCGGCTTTCCAAATCTGATGCTCTTTGTAGAGCTGAAAGAACCCCGAAAGAACAAAAATAAAGGCTATTACTGCTAATGACGATTGGAATAGGTCAAATGAGTTAAACGTACCTTGTTGGGCTAAGGTAAATCCTTCTATCAGTACAGCTAAATTTACTGAAAGTGTAATAGCAATAATAATGACATCTTTGATCTTAAGTCGGGCAGGGGGGAATAGAGTAGATTGGTCTTTATCCAAGTGTACAGGTAGACCAGTAATGCCGTGATAGAGGTAAAAGCCTACTAAAAGCAAAAGTATGATCGAAAACATACTTAGCATGAGCAAGATGCCTATTATTAGGTAATTATGAGCAAAGAGGTTAAAGATTGTCTGACCTATCGCTGACATGAACACAATGAGCGTAAACATGGTCCCGATGAAATCAAGGCATTTACCTGAGAAAAGGAAGGGTTTGGTACGTCCCTTTAGTGTTTGATGATTCTGCTTTTCCTGATCCAATTTTTGCAACCCCGACTCATATATATCATCACAAGAAGTTTGAGATAACCCCTCTACATTCTTGACTTCATTTGCTGCCGATTTTTTGTTGTCTGTTGTAATAATTATTATCCTGCGACCTATATCAACTGGAAGTGATGGCTAACAGCACCAAACTATTAGCCATTATGAGTTATTTACTCGTTTTGATCGGTCAGATCATCATTATCATGATCCACCTCATCCTCATTGTTCTCAGCTTTCTGCTTATAATCGAGAGCAAAGTAATAATCCAGATCAATTGGCTTTCTAGTGTTCACTAAAGCTAAATTCTCTGTAAGAAGTGCTTTCATAATGGTTTGAGCAGTTTTCAAGTCAAAACCATTTCCTTCATAGAAAAATCCATAATCATTCATGAAAGTAGGGGAGCTGATCAAGAATTTGATCTGTTTAGGTTTCAAACTTAAAGGTGGTGTGAAATGGTTGATTCGATCTGTGTCCTCGAAATGTGACAAATCATCTGACCATGGAATTGCTTTTTTCAGATAAGAAATCTTAATTTTTTCGAGAGCCTTAGACATACGGCTCGATACATACTCCGTCTTATAGTTAAAGTGAAACTGGATGGAATCAATACTGTCGCCATTTTTAATATAAGTATGTTTCACCTGTAAGTTCGTTAGAGAGTTTATTTCTTCAATAGCAGGCTCAATGACACGAGTTCTAAAATGACTGTGTTGACGATATTGATTTTCTTTAAGAAACATACGTCTTAATTCGTCACAAGAAAGAACTAGAGTATTGGTACGCCAGAGTTCACTGTTAAATACTCTGTATAGACGCAATGAATAGTAAGAATTCATTTTCATGATTTGTTTAAGTTCATGGCGATTGAAACTGTTATTTTTATCTTTTAATAAGTTATAGAAAAATCTGAAAAATTCTTCTGCAAATTGAATGCTAAAAACTTTAGTTTTAGGTTCATAGTGCAACTTTTGGATCATTGTGACTTTCTCAGGAATATCACTATCCGGAACTTTTACAAGCATTACAGGACTTGAGGTAAACCGCTCATAAGCGCGTTCCATGATACGGCGTACGTTCTGCATGTGTGTTTTCTTAAGCCGCACAGCATCGACCTCATGACTTTTTGTTTTGTCGATTACATCTTCATAAAGTAATTGGTAAAAATTCTCTGCTGTAATGGAAACTTTATCTCGGGGATTGAAATCTGCATTGTTATCCATTTCATGCTTATGAATTATGGTTATCGCGCAATACATCAATTTTTCAAGGTTAATATCTAGTAAATACGATGCTTGCGGCATTGAACTTAATGTTGAAACTACATCATGTTCCCGAACAGGCTTCATTATTACTTTAGGAGTAAAATCACTCATATTGTTTTAAAAACCATATTTAGTATTTGCATAAATTCACTAAAAAATAGTTTATATTTAATTTAAAAACAAGCTTTAATATTTATATTATTGTTTTATATAGATATTTAGTGAAACAGATTTGTGTGATTAATCCAAAAAATACGGCACAGATTTGTGTGATGGCTCCTTAAAACCCCTCAGAAATAGCTCTAAATCAACTAAAATCACATTAAAACATCAATAAACACCACCCTAAAGCAGAAAAAAACACCAATTTATGAAATTAAACTGATTCATGGCGATCGTAGTACCTCAAAAATTAAAAAAGGTAGGTATTGTGTGTGATGGCTACTAAAAACTCAGAAAAAAGGTAGGTATGATGTGTGATGGCAGCCAAAAACTCAGAAAAAAGGTAGGTATGATGTGTGATGGAAGCCAAAAACTCAGAAAAAAGGTAGGTATTGTGTGTGATGACGACAAATTTACCCAAAAAAGGTAGGTATGATGTGTGATGACGACAAATTTACCCAAAAAAAGGTAGGTATTGTGTGTGATAGCCCACTAAAACATAAGAATAGGTAGGTATTATGTGTGATGGCAGCCAAAAACTTAGAAAAAAGGTAGGTATCATGTGTGATCACAGCAAATGGCGCTTTAAAAAGTAGGTATTATGTGTGATGAAGCCAAAAAAATCATAAAGAAGTAGGTATTGTGTGTGATCCAAGCTCTTAAAAAGCTTTTCAGGTAGGTATTATGTGTGATGATCTACCCAAACGGAGCAAAAAAGGTAGGTATTGTGTGTGATGACCAATAATACTAGGTAGAAAATAAGTATTTTAAGCAATGAGAATGGATATTCTGAAAACCTTGTTTTAAAGCTATTGCATATAATAGTTAACAAACTCAATTATAAATGTACACAAAAGCAACAATACTAATCAAACTAAGTGCAACTGGTTAAAATAAATTCAATCCTCGTTATAATTCTTTATAATAGTAAGCTTGCTATGGTTAAAATAAATTCATAATAAATCTAACTATTTCCTGTTGTGGATAAGGCTGTGGATGAAAGTAGGTATTGTGTGTGATGGGTAGGTATTGTGTGTGACGAGGTAGGTATTGTGTGTGACGAAGTAGGTATTGTGTGTGACAAGGTAGGTATTGTGTGTGATCAGGTAGGTATTGTGTGTGATGACCTATACTTAACCCATTGATATGACTTAAAAAAAAACCGTCCTTATTCTAACATATTCTATTCTATTCTTTTATATACTCTAATATTCGTTTGAGCGGTCTGAACGACACCAAAAAACTTCTTGATGTTCATACATAATCTTTAATAATAAAATATTAAATTAATGTTTTATTATAATTAATAAATAAATACCAATAATATTAATTAACCAAAATTACTCCGTTTCCCTAAAGTTGAATTATACCATTTTTTAAATAAAGCTTAAGCTACTTTAATTATCAAGCGCCATATTGAACAAACAGTTTAAGTTGCTTTATTGAAACCAAATTAAACTACTATTCTGACTACTTTTTTTTATTTTTTTTTCTTCTTCAATTCTTTTTTTTCTTGAACAACATCCATGCTCTCTGCCTATCTACTTTGTATGATCCCAAGTACTACAAAACATAATTGAAATGTTTTTGTGAAAACAAAAGGTAAAAACATGTTGATCAAGGAACGAGTAGCTTATTGCAATGATAATTTACACAAAGAAAACTGGTTTATAAGAGGAAAAATCTGGGAGTTTTGAAAAGATAATTTTTATTTATTACTTGTTCTTGAATACAAAAAAGACGGCGTTTAAATTCAAAACTACAATGTAGACGGATCGGGTGTGGATACCCCTCTCTGGTTGCTCTTATTTTGCTTTTTTAAGTGTTTTAAGGGGTAGGTAAGGGGATTTCAGCCAAAAGCGCCAAAACCCCCGATTTTTCACGTTTTAAAAAGCGATTTTGAAATAATCCTCGGGATCACAACCTATGAGGTCCATACTCCATAGATTCATCTCATTACAATGGTCCTTAAAACGCTCGTTTAGTTCTGCAATTTGCGGTTCATTCTGGTTATTTATGTCATCCCAGATGTCGATCCAGACATAGTTATAGAATTCATCCTTAGTTGGATAGTAGTTGAGAATGTCACCTTGAATGATTTCTACTCGCGGATCATCTTTAAAAAAACCACCAACATAATCAATAATGTCTTTGTCGATCTCAATTACACGGATATGGGTCACTTCTGGTTTGGACAACATGGCTTCTAAGATCATGCCCATACCTAATCCGGCCACCAAAACAGAACCACGCGCATAATCATAAGCAACTTGGTTTGTATTGCATTCCATAGGCGTGTTGCTCATGACAACATTGCCGGTACTGAGCTGTTCTAGTCTGAGGTACTGTCCTGCTTGAATGCACTCATCTGGTATCCCTTGAAAGTGCATACGCATGTTAAAAAATTCTGCTTCATTTTCGGTAACTGTGAATTCCTCAATACGCCAGTTTCCAAATTTTTTATTAGGCTTTACTCGGGTTGTGCCGTATACAAAATTATTCGTCATGTTAAATCCCTCAAACTATGCCATAATAATAAAGCATATACCGCAGATAAACAATACTGCTATTAGTAATTTCTTTATTTTGATAAAACTTAAAGAGCTTGAAAATTATTTGAGAAGAAGTAATGAGTTTACTTATAGAATTTACGCATGATGATGTAGTAGACATCGGCGCTAAGTGGCTTAAGCAAGTGATTAAATGCCCTGTAATCGCTAAGGAAGTAAAATGTATTGGTAGCAGGGAAATACCTGATGTAATTGGCTTTCGTTCTGACACCAGTTTTCTAATTGAGTGTAAGGCTTCTCGGGCTGACTTCTTAAGTGACTTCAAAAAACCTGAACGGCAAGGTTTATGCAGCAGTCTGGGCAATTATCGCCTTTATCTAGCTCCCAGAGGCATCATCGATCCATCCAGAGTACCTAACACATGGGGAATACTAGAAATCAATGAAAGGGGTAGGGTAGACGTTGTACGCTTTATGAAAGGTAATATCTATTGCGGAAGTAGCACACCTGAACGGTATAAGCTAGAGGACCCATTCTTTCATGAATCGGATATTCTGAAAGAACGGTCCATGTTGTATTCGCTGCTACGGCGTTAATTCAGTTCAATGCCATATTTTTCAAGGAAGTTGTAATCAGGTACTAATCCCTGTTTACTGTCCGGATCAACCAGTACGGCCATAATCCAGTGATGATCTAGTGAAATTTGGTCGCCCACGTTATTTAGGAAATAATCAATATCGTGAATCTGCACATTATAGCCGTCATACTCATTCAGATGATTTAGGTTGAAGATCGGTGTGTAACCATCTTCAAGTTTAAAGCTGATGTCACCTGTCGCAGTATCGTGCTTGTACCCGATATAAGATTCAACGGTATAGCGGCCAAAATCATGAACATGTGCCATAACAATTTTGACTTCTGGCAATGTGCCATCATAGTTTTGAAAAATATTCTGGAATGCTGTCTTATCGAAGGTCAGCTTATAGTTTTCTGATGGGTAATCTTCATCATTATTTTGCGTGACGAATTCATCCAATGTGATTTTAAGAGATTGGTCCTCTGCATCCGGATCAAGTGCTTCACCATGTATGAAGCACTTACCTAATAGACCATAGCAATACGAAAGAGCTGACATAAGATTATCTCCAAAGTTGATAGAGATATTTTACCATTAAAAACAACAATATATTCAGTATTATCAATGTTTAACGACACGATATGACGCTTTTAAAGATTGGAAATTGATAGGAAATTCATGCGAATTTATAACTGAAAAATTTGCGCAGCCACCCCCTTTTCATTACAGAGCAGGGCTGCGTTAGCTGACATGCCAATAGCGTAAGCGTGGGGCCAAGAAAGGCAATGCCTTCCCTATAACATTGATTTTAATTTTTCCTTGAATGCTTCTGGTGGAATGAAGCATTCCGGACATTTCTTGATAATGAACTCAAATAGGTCTTGTTCTAATGCGGTGAGATCGCCGTGTTCATTCCAGTGCCAAGCTTCTTCCGGATGAACCTTTATTGAATCTTTGGTGCTACAAATCAAAAATCTGCGTGCGACCTCAAAAACATGATTAAGTACACTGATCTTCACGACCAGATTATCCCCATAGAATGTTTCACCCATTTCCTCTGATTCTTCATCATTTAGATCAGGGTCTAATTGCAGAGCTACAGGCAATTGCCATTCAACTTTAAATTGTTGGGTCTGTAATTTATCAATATCTGTATTCATGGTGGTTACTCAAATATCATGAGTTATATTATACAGAATATACCGCATATATAGAATACCTTAATTTTATTTTGTGATCAATTTACTAATACAATTTTTCAATGATACGGCCAAAAATGTGCGGCGTAATCTGGTTGAACTCTAATTCAACTGAACCGGCTATATCTTTCTTGAATTGTTCAAAGTCACCTGTAGAGCAAATGTATTTTTCATCACGGCGATCAAAGCGAATTTCCCCATGCTCCTTACCTTCTAACTGATCTAAATCAGCCTGTATCTTACGTTTAAGATCATTGATGAAGGCATTCAGGTAATGTTCCTCTCCAATATACTGATGCTTTTGGTATGAGGTAGTTTCCTGCCCATCTTTTTTAAGCACCTCAAAATGATAGGCTTGGATGACTGGTACAACTTCTGGTAAATATGAATTATTGATTACTGCGTCCAATGACGTATCCAGTTTTAATAATGGCTCTATACCAAATACGCTATATCTAGTATCAGACAGAACATCAGGAGAACTTTCTTCAAAGAGATAATCAGCTTTTAATACCTGATGTGATGTTGAATGGAGAACATAAGACAGTAGCTTGGTAGAGTGCGTATATTGGCTTTGTAATAGGTTCACACTGACAAATGAATTTGAGCCTTGGTCTATATCAAAAGCCTTGGTAAAAAGTTTATCTGCCTCGTTTCTGTGGAAGTCCTGTTTAATTACACCGATCGTCTGAGAATGATTGTCCTGCTCAATCAGATTGCTTGCAGTTTGCTCATAACGTTCAGCTAGTCGATCAAGCCAATTTAAACCATCCTTAAGGCATATTGCTCCTAATCGTAAATGATGACTTATTGAGAATGGTAAGCATAGAATGAGTTCTTTATGCAGCGCATTACCCCAACGATCAAATTGATCTCCCTTCAAATCTTCTCGCTGATCTTTGATTTTCGCTTGCAGGGCTGTAACCATCTCTCGGGTAACTTGATTGGAGTAGAAAGCCTCGATAAATGTTTTGGAGAACGACATAGCATCAAGAAAATCGCGCTTATGTTGATAAGAAACAAAATACTTGTTGTATGTCATTTTGCCTTTACCGGCCTCTAAACTGGCCTGACGGCGCGTAGCCCCTAGATCACGATAGTAAGTATATAGATCGGCATCTACAACGCTGATAACCAGTTCATCGCGTACACTATCAAGTAGGGAAACGATCTCAGCTTTATCTAACTTGAAGGTTCCATTCTTGATGGCTTTGATCGGCGTGCGATAAACCCAATAGTCCTTTTCAATACTTTCAAGCTCTTTAAGGCCCAACGCTTTCGGTAGACTGGTATATAAATACTCATTACCTGAGCGATCAACCACAATCGCAATAGCTTTAGCATCTAAAAGATACTGCTGATCTCTCATAAATTTTAATTCAGAAAATTGAGTCTGAATTTTTGATTGTTCATTAGCAGACAGCATCAGGTAAAGGTTATTTAACACCTTGGCTTGAGTGACTTTGGGTGAAAAGAAGTTGATGGCACTCATTACAATGCCCTTAAGCCCTGCGCCGTGTATATTGAGGCCCTTAATCTGCTCAACTGCATTCAGATAACATTGAATATTTTTCTGATTCTCTGCCTCAAATTGCGCTAGGTACGCTTTAGCACCTTTGAACAGACCCATATATTCAAGATACTTTTTACGGTACTTACGCTTAGTGATGTAGTTATTCAGTAGATCAACATTCAGGTTATCTAAAACCAGATAATCAATCTCAGAACGGCTTTCTACAATACGCACTTTCGCCATTTGTGTACGATTGCTTGTACCTGAACTAACAGGGAAACGGACAAAGTAACCATCCTTATCATATTCAACCGAAACAATCTCATAATCGTATACTGGTGGGCGGGTAAAGGTTTTGCCATCACTCCCATATACTGCTCTACGCCATGAATACGTCCAACAGTAAGGTGCAGCTTCTTCACTCGCCATCTTGTTTGTATTACAGATAAGCTTGGAGCCAATCGATAAGCGCATATTTTGCTGCCAGACAAAATCTTCAAGCGTATGTTCAGCCACTTCACCTAATAGGTCAGAACCATCTTCATCATGGATGAAATTGAAGTACTTCTTTTGGAACTCTGGAAAGAATATCCCGAAGCTTTCATTATCTGGGTAAAAACGACCAAGTAAATTTAATCGATGCTGCAAACCGGCGATCAGAATCAGAAAACGCTTATAGTGCAGAGTAAGGCGATCAATGTCATTAAGCACATCTGAATAGTTCAAACTATCGACCGTGATCTCAACTGCGCCGTCATGAGAGAAGAAACACTTATCAAGAACGTCTTTAGATGGGAACAGGTTATTAGCAGCCAAATGCGAACCGATAGGGGAATAGACTGCACTGATGTTGTCGCCGTTACGGATAAGCAGGAAGGTCTGCTTATTTAACTTGTCTAAAATCACTCGCCAATGAGGATCAGGTTTATAACCTAGCTTGACTTGGGCTTCTCTGATGGCCGCGATACAAATACAACGTTGCGTAGGGAAAATTTGATCTACCAATTGCTGATTGGTCGCCATAACATCAAAAAAACGTTCTTGGATGTTTTCAACGCTTAAGGAAGCTGCCGATACATCATTGAAATACGCAAGCTCTACATCACAAAGAATCTTTTCTTGAACCAGTGTTAAAGGAACTTCTGGTGCTGCATCTGCGCCTCTTTTAATCTCGATCAACTCAACACCGTCACCTGTGTACATAGACAAGGTAGCAACGCCGTCATTGATCTCCTTGACACTCTCCTGAGCTTCTTTGGTAGTTGCTAAAGCTGTTGCATATTTCTCTACCATGAAAGGAGAGAGCTTACTCATAAGCCCCTGTAGTTCATCTACACAACCCTTTATAATATCTGCCTGAATTTTGGCTACATCAGCAAACATATTGGTCTGGCTTTTAAACGCATTAATTTGTTCTAAGGCATTCTCTTGGCCCAACAGATTTACTATGTTGTCCGTATTAATGTGTGTCGGAGCCATTGGACTTTCAAGACGTTTTGAATAGATCGAAAAAGCCAAAGCCTGTAACTTTTTTGGATTGTCTTTAAGGTCTTGGACTTCTGATTCTTTATAGGCAATACGCTGTTGTATTTTCGCAATCTCACTCTCACGGACAGCTTCACCCTCAGATTGGGTAAGCACATCAAAGTGATCATAGAATTCATCCAGAATAAAACCCACCGTCTTACTGTTATCAGCAGAATTAGGATGATGACGCACATAGACAGCGTACAGATTATTATCAGCAAACTTTAGCTCTTGAATAAGCAGTACAGTACCAAGGTCATAGGATAATTTTGGAGTGAGTTTCTTAAGAGCTGCGAACATGCCTTCTTTGAGAATATTAGAATTTTCAATGACTTCAATGTTCTGAATCGACTGATCATTTTTAGAGTAATCATTGTTTATATTTAATACTTCTAATTCTTTATTTGCCATGATAACCATCTCAAAGTTGACACCCCTAAATATAAAGCATATACCGCACATATGCAATATCTATATTTATATATTATTCAGAATCATAGATTAACTTTTAATTATACATTTCTAAATATTGGACATGAAAAAAAGCCTCCAAACAAGTCTGCTTGGAGGCTTTAAAGCTTTGGAGTTCATTAACTCCACTATAGCGCCCTTTCTCATATTCATATCAACTTTGGCGAGAAAGGGATGACTGTTGTTGGCTAACCAACGAATTCTGTGTGTAAGATCATAGTATCAACATATACAGATAATTGCAATACTAAAATAAGATATTTATTAAATAATAAATAAATCATTAAATGAGTATATTAAATACTAAAGCCATAGTCATTGTAAAAGAATGTAAAAACAGTCGGGGTTGAATGCTCGAATATCCTCTTAAAATGCCTGAAACCCTTGTTATTAAAGGCTTTCAGCGCATAGGTATTGTGTAATTTTATGTAAAAATCACTGTATTTAGAGCGATTTTAGATTGTTGTTAAGCGGTATATGTTGTATAATTCTTGTTATGGAAAAGTGGTTAAATACTTAGATTTTTCTGGATTATTGATGTGAGAGAAACTAATAATTTTGTATTCGATAGCAGGCTTAAGAAAGATGTTTTTTATGCTTCTACAAATACAATTAATGAGGATTCAATCATGGAAGCAATTCAGGCTTGCGGTGGTGCAGATGAATACCATTGGAACTCTGAAAAGCATTTAATTCTTATAAATAAGGGATTTGTAGTGGCTACATTGCACTGCATCTCACAGTCTAGGTTTGCAATTATAAGTTTGTTTCACGCCGTAGCATAAAAAATATATATAGCATATCTGCTATATATATGGTAAATATGCGGTATGTTTCGTAATAAAGTTGTAGTTGCCGTTCCTTTTTCCTGTTCTTAAATATTAATGTTTCTTTTATTAAAAAGAGAAATCTTTATGAATGAGAAATTAAGAATAAAACTGGAAAGAATTTGTATTTTAAATGATTTTCAGAGAGAACACATTAACCGTAAAGTCACGGTGTATGGTTTCTCACAGACAGAGGGCGCTAAAGATTATTTTGTAGATAGTCTTTTAAAAGCATTGGCAGTTGCAGTAAGTGAAGCGGGTCGAAGTGACTTGGTTGATCTGGATAGAGTGGATGTTATGAACTTGAGTGATAATGAATTACTCAATAGATTCCCGTATCAGTTTACCAAAAGAGCGATTGTTTTAAACGGCTTAGCAGTATGGAACTATGAATAGGAGTGTGGTATATGTGCAATAACTTAAGTAAATGTCAAAAAATGGTGAGTGATGTGGCGGATACCATCGTTATAGATTATGCGGAAGAATTAAGACAAACTGGTATGTCTAAAGAGCAGATCAGAAACGAAGTATTAAAGTTTTTATCTTCTGAAAAATTTATTGATGCTGTAAAACGCAAAGTAGAAGAATACATTACGAAATTTGATGATAATTCTACACCACGTAGCCATTTTCATTAAAATTCATAAGTAGCCCATACTGCACTAAGCCTGTAAACATTACAGGCTTTTTTATTTGGTCTTGATTATGATACGACTGAATACATAGCTTTTAAAATAGAAAAGTTGCCGATCGGCAAGTCTTACGGCGTTATCCGAGGCGCATTTAATATGACCTTCATCTCTGAATAACAAAAAAAACCAGTCAATTGACTGGCTCTTTGATCTACTCGTAAGTTTGCGTCAGCAGACTGCGAAAGAGCGCAAGCGGGCCGGCTAAAAACCTTATAAGGACTAACCCTATAAGGTTCATGTATTAATCAATGATTCGGGTAAACGCTGATGAACTGAATTTTTTATTGCTTCGGTTGTAGCTTGCTAACATCTTGAGGTAGTCCACCATGAAAGCAGCAAAGTATTGCTCATCTTCATCACCTGACTGTTCGCATAGATAGCTATAAGCGAGTACATTAGCCACCATCGAAGCTTCGAGTGGGCCGACTTTCTCATCTGCGTAGTTCATACGATTTGAAAGGATTGTACCTTCCTCTGGTACACCATCAAGCATCAGAAAGGGGAAGCCGGCGCGAATGTCATCTTCTAAGATAAAATTGTGAATATCGGGGGATGAAAGAAGTGTACAAACCTCCATGCAGCAAAGTTTTAATCTCCCGAAGTGATTAGGAAGGTACTTATTAATAGCTTCTTTACCTTGCATTAAAGCTGCAAATATTTCCATGTTTTTCTCATGGTCTGCCAGATAAACATTTTTTAGAATTGTGTCGTTATCCATTAAAGATAAGTTAAATTTGATTGCTGTATTTTGCATTGATAAAGCTCCATAGTTGATAAAATCAATTATACAGCATATACCGCATAATAACAATATTAAGCTTTTATTTATGCCATTATTTTTACCATGGTTTAGGCTTTATTTTGGCAGTAAATTCGCGTTCTTATTTATTTGAAAACTAACGTCTGGTTGCGTTAGCAAACAGCGATGTAGCGTAAGCGTGGAGCATAATACAGGTAAAAAAAACTCTGCCGAAGCAGAGTGTAAAAATCGTCCTCAAAATTAGGAGGACAGAGGGGTTTAGTCAAGAAAATGAAACTATACAATTAGGGGTTTGTTTAGCTTCACTCTTGATGGATTAAATAATAAAAGATAATACAAATAAATGCAAACATTATATTAACATTAAAAAAATATAATAGTTTGTTTAATAACAAAGTGAGCCATTATTTAAATGGCCCAGAATTAATTAAATTACTGTTCATTCTGTTTCTCTTTTTGGCGTAGATATTTGATTAAGCAACCTTGAAATGCTGTGCAATTTCTTGGATCAGGACTTCTTTATAGTCCTGTTGTTGTAATGGATGGCTAAAGATGTCCAATTGTAGATTGGTCATCTGGGAGAAGGGGATAGTCGGATGATTAAAGAAAGCATCTGCATAACCCTTGATGACATTTTGAAAATCCTCGAACCCTGACAAATCGTTATCAATAAAATCTTGACAATGAATATCCAGAGTTTGAGATTCAGGATGATAAGAAACTATCCCATAGACACGGCTATCGTCTGTTGTATCGGAAGATGCTGCACACAATACGTTATTAAAGGTGAATTCAATACCAAATGAAACAGTCCCTTCAAGTGGTTGGGAGGATGGTGTAAATAAACGTACTTCACGGATCAAGCGCATAATATCGACATTCGGGGTTAGTCCGGATACCAAGTTATTTTTTTGCTCGATCTGATACTCCAAAGTTCCTGCACCATCTTTAAGGCGCAAGTAATGAATGCTGTCGCTATCATCCTCCATATAATGAATTAAAAAATCTTGGCCCAAAGCTCTTACCAAACTTTCCTGTAACTTGTCATGGCTGATCAGTAGAAGCGTGGATTCAGATAGCGCGTGTGGACTGATGATAATCAATTCTTCTGGTAGAGCTGCTGTGATAGCTGAGCTGACGGCGTTGGCATGAACACGGATGATTGATTTAAAAACGTCTTTATTCATTTTCATCATCCTTTTTTTCGGCTGTATACGCTGTGTTTTCTATCATGAGTAGTTTTGAGGTGTCACCATTGATTGAGCTGATGGCAATTTCCTGTAAGCGCATTTGAATTGATGATTGAGCATTTGCTTGCGCTTCTTTTGCGGTCTTGTCCAGAGATTCACTGGCAAAATCCAGACTTGAGCTAAGATTAGTAGGAAGCATTGAGATTTGGTTTTGGGCCTTCTGTACCAGTTCGAGTACAGCTTTGCCTGTCTTTTTAGCTTGAATGGCCTCAGATAGCTCTGAGAGCGCACTCATGGCGTTACCAACTTGAGCCTTAAGCATCTTCTCAAGTTCAGCTTTAGACATGTCTAATGAGCTTTCAAGCGGTTCTATATCTGGAAAAGGAACAACTTCTTTATTTAGTGATGACGGCCCTTGTTGAATAGTGACTGGTGTACCCTGACTGCTGCCAATGGATTGAGCAAGCGATTGAAAACTAGCATGGGTTAATGCGACTTTAATTATCGGCTTGCGTGTGCCATACACCCGATTATCACCGTATGAACGATGCAGTTCAGCCGGTGCAATCTCAAGGGTGATGTAGTCGCTATGTGGGAGGTCAGAACCTAGCAAAGCCACATTACCACCATGGCTATTGCTTAGACGGATTACACCGAATGCAGGGTGATCATAAACTTCTCTGTTTAATGGATCATTTGTTGTTGTACTACGTTTGACTGGTTTCTGCTTATTCATTGTCATGCCTCAAATGCAATAATTACATTATACAGCATATACCGCAGATAAGGTATACTATTTTATATTATTTTAACAATATAGTCTGAATTTTTGGATTCTACTATGATGTCAAACCGATCTTTATTAATCCCTGTAAATATCTCGTCCATTGCATTGCGTAATACGCCAATGAACTTTTTATAGTCATTCTGGTTCTTGTGTAGGTTGCTTGTAGCAGCAAAAAAATTAATATGTTCGCCCATTTTACTTGTGAACTCACACCCATTCTTCGTTAAAAAAATGGTAATCCATGAACCTACAGGTGAAAGAATACGATCAGTCGGGTAGAGGATGAATTCTTTTAATTCATGATTAATTTGTTTTAATTCGCAATGTAATTGAATGATGTTAGTCACCCAATATCTCCTTTCATTAGAATTGTTTGATGTTTGATGTTTGAATTATTTTAAGGAGAGAGTAGCAAGCCATGGCCCACATACTCTCTGGATAAAATTATGAGGCTGTTTTTACTGCTTCAATGTTATCAAGTAACTCTGTATTAGATTCCTTATTCTTTAGTGGCATATCATCTACTTTTAATGCTTCTAATTCGACTAAGGAACCAATTTTAAGAAACTCGTCTACAGTCAAAACATTGTCTTTTTTGGCTTCGTTTATCAATTGTTTTACTTCTGGAACATAATTCATTTTTTCTATGTTCCACCCATTTGAATGTGTTAATAAGACATCGACCATTACAGGTTTCTGACTGGCATTTTTGATACAGATATTCAGACCATCATTTTTAACAACTTTATGAAATGCTGACTTGTCACTATCGAGCTTCAAAGCTCCTGAGTGAATACATTCTAAAGTGATTTGTGTATACGGCGTTACTTCATTTAAGAAATGAAGATATGAGAGTTTTTTAAGTCCTAAAACACTATCAATATGCGAATATAAATCGAATTCATCTGTCGGTTTTTCGGTGATCTGGGCCAGAACTGCATAATCATCAGAACTAAAATTTATACTCTGTTTTTCTTGCCCACATCCGGATAAACCTGCGACTGAAATACCTACTACTATTAATGTCTGTTTAATATTAAGCATTATTTTCTTACCCTGCTTGTACAAGTGTTGATTGATGTTTATCGGTATTAGTCGATTTAGATTCGCTATCAGAAAGTTTCTGAATAAGTGACTCGAATTGTTTTTTCTCTTTATGCTTCATCACGGCCATGATTACGCAAAACACAGTCAACCCAAAAAATATTAAGGTTCCAGTGAAGCCGAAATTCCAAAAGTCGAAAGTAAATAAGGATGTTTTTTCAATGTATTGAACTTGTTCACTACTACCAAACATTTTTTCAGCAACGATTGGAGCAGCGACTCCAAGCATCATAGTTGTAATGGCTATTATTACAGTACTGAACATGTTGGATGATCCACCCTCTCTTTGAGTCATCATAAAGATAGTAAAAAACACAAAAATCGAGCCTAATGTCATCATCACCATTCCCGCAGCATCAATTACAGACAAAATGGTATCAATTTCACTCTGAAAATCTGATGAAGTAGATGCTGTAGACAATGATCCATTGGCTATTCTTTCTACCCTTTCAAAAGCAATATGGTAGTTTGAGGCAAGATAGTTATAACCACTTAAGATCGCCAGATAAAAAGCTGCACTCTTAAATCTACGCATTTTATTGAGAACTTGAGCCATAACACGCTCAATTTCCACCAGAACAGGCATGTCCTTGTCTTTCTTGTTGCTGTTAATAGTGTCATTCAGATGATAAAGCGTGATTGCATTAAATCGCTCTAGTATCTCTATTTGATGATCAGCATTCTTGATTTGGTTTTGGATGTTTTTAACTTTGATATTGTTTAAAGCTACGATACTTAAGGCATCTGTTTTAAGTGCGTCATTTTCTTCAAGAACATTGGTGGCATGAGTCAGAGTGTTAATCACAACATTAAAATCTTGGACTAATTTTTCAGCATCTAATTTTCCAGTTTTGATGTCATCAATAAATCCTTCAAGTTGGGATTTGAGAGAGGGAAGGTTTTTCTCAAGTACAGCCAAATGACCAAATTTAATGAGATCGTTTTTGGTTTTTAAAAGTTCAATATTCTGGGTGATTTCCTTTACAAGAAGGTTACTTTCCTCAATGGGCTGTCTAATTTCAATAATATTAGGATCAAGATCAGTCAAAGTACTAACCAAGCCATATATTAATTGTTTGTTGTGAATGTTATTAAAAGTTGATGGAATCATTGTAATGACCAATGCAAATGATTAGATTTTATAGTATAAAATATACCACAGAAATACAATATTTAGGTGTGAATTAAGCAGCATGTTTATTACTCAAAACCGCATCGAATGGCTGCGATTTCTGAAAGACTTATGGTAATATACTTATGCGATTATTATGAGTTTAAATTATGAATATTCATGTAGAAAAAGAAATTAAAGAGCAACGTAAAAAACTCATAAAATATATTAGAATCAATGGTTATCGTATCATTTTTGGCATTACAGCTTTCCTGATTGGTTCAGCTATTTTTATGGCTTGGGTGGGCAATCATTACCATGTAAACATGATCGTTAGTGCCATGATCTTTGTATTTATCGCTTTTGGATTGGCGTTTATTTTGGGCATTGCCTTATTGGAGATATTTGTATTAAAAGTTAAAAAATATTCCGATAAACAAGTTTCAAAAACTTATGAAACTTTAGTTAATATTGAAAAAAAGAAAAAATTGGATAAATCTAATAATTAAATAATATTCTTTGTGTTTGTTAATAATAAACATTAAAATTTAGGAATATTTGTATAAAGATATTTTTTGGGAACGATTCATGACTTATCTCAAGCGTAGTATTGCAGCACTTCTTTTTTCTGGTACAGCTTTAAGCGCCGTGGCAAATAGTAATTACTATTCAGATCGTACATTGTGGGATGTTTACCCATACTTGGGAATTGATGTGCAGAATATAGACTATTGGGCGAGTAGAGATCGTATTGATATGATCGGGGTCGTTGGTGGTTTGCAATTTAATGATTATTTGGGTTTGGAGTTAAACTGGTCGCAAAACACTGGCAAGGTTGGAATCCTGAATGAAGGTCAATTTTCAGAAGAAATCAAGATCAAGCACTACGGCGTAGGTGTGACATTTCAAGCTGATCTATATCAACGTTTGTATGCCAAATCCTATGTTGGCTATGGCAAGATTGAAGCTGAGAAAGTATTTAAGGAAGATGTGATCACCGCCAAACTAGGTCTGGGTTATCAAATAAGTCCTGACTTCGCAGTAGAGGCCACCTATAACAACAGCTTTACAAATGATCCGATTAAAGGCTATGCGAACAGCAACGGCGCGGGTATCCAGTTAAAATATTATTTCTAATCTAAGTTAAAACAAAAAACCCAAGACCGAATCTTGGGTTTTTTTATTTATGAATATTTCACTTATTGATAAGCTGAATAACTTCATCCATTGAAAGTGTACATTTGAATTGTCCGTTTGAGTTGTAACTTTCTGGAGAATGTTCATCTACATAGTAAACAGTACATTTTGAGTCATTAGATTCACTATCATCTACACTGGTAATCTTATAAATAGTGCCTGAATAAAGGGTTATAGAGCCTTTTCTTCCATTTTGCCAAACTAAAGGGAAGGTGATTAGTTTGCCTTTTGCTGCCGACATAAGAAGCTGTACGACTGATTTAAGTGGCTCTTGAACCGGAGTTTCCACAGAATGCGTTGTGGTGGTATCAAACATAATTATTCCTTGGTTCAATCTTCTGGTTCAAAATCTGAAATCGATTGAATCTTTTCCAAAATTGCTTCTAGGCATGAAAAAGCGAACATCTCAGTATCAATGCCATATTGCTTTTTGATAACTGAATATTTCTGCTCAACTGGATTAAATACTAATGTCCAATCACTCCATGAATCATCACGAATATTTTCTAATGTGATGCTTTTCACGCCTGTTTCTGGATTGACCTTAAGATTTTTGAAAATAAACTCGACTTTTGATTTTAACAGTAAACGTTCATCTTCCATATCGGATTCAAACTTGATGGCAAAACAGTGCTGTTGGGTGGCTGAATCAAATTCCCCTGTCTGAATTAGCTCATATTCTTTTAACAGATTTTCCCGATACTCAGTGGCTACATTTGTTTCATTCGGGGTGTAATTGAAAACCATATCCCAATCTTTTTGGTCGTTCAGGTTTTGAATATGAAAAGCATCACGAGAAGTACGAAGCTGAAAAAGTTCCTCTCGTGCCTGTTTTAGTCTGGATTGTGCAATCTCAAAAGCCTGTTTTTTTTCATGAACATCTTGCTCTACTACTTTAATGAGTTCATCTAGGGTTAGGGTGTCTTTAGCAGTGATATTATTCATTGTTTTTTACCTCTGGGCGCGATATTTAATCTGACTTAGTTTCGGGATACATCAGTTAGGTAATAGGTCTTGTCGGAGAGCTGTGGCTGATAAAATCTGCTTGCTGAACAAATAGGGGTAAACACGAAAGCATCCCCTTTATCCATGCCGAAATATTTTCGTATTTCTTGAGATGTCGCTCTATGAGCCAAGATTCCATGACCGCTATTAACATCATCTCGATTAAAGAACTCTATCCAGTTCTCACGAGCTAGAACGCATGTGAAAGCAATTACGGCGGTGATCCGGTGCTTACGTTTTACGTCCTCGCCGTTTGGAGTGTAGTAAGCGAAGAAATGGCGTTTTCTTGAAGTAGTCTGGTTCATAATTCAGTTTTGTCCCGCTACTAAGAAAGTAGCGGTTTTTCATTGGTTTCAACAGGAAGATCAAATTCAAAAGCACATAAAGCCATAACAGATTCGCAGAAGGTTTTTAGCTCATTTACGATCGTGTCATGGTCTGTATTTTTATAATGATCATGGATTGGCAAAGCTGATTTGGTTTCAGCTTCATAAGCTTTAAAAAGATTTGTGCCTTTTGGAAGGTTGGTAATCAAATCAAATAAATAAGCGTTTACTTCGATTTGGTTATTGAAATTTGGGTGACAACCATCTTTAAAAAATAAGTGCCATGCTTGGTCTTTTGCGTAAAGCAAAACCTCATCATTCACTGGTGAGTGAGATTTTTGATTGGAAGTTAATGTTTTCATAATATTACCTCAGTTGATATACATAGTATATAGCATATACCGCACAAAGACAATATTATTTAAATATTATATATATAATAAAAACAGTAGTTTATTTATTAAATAATAAAATAAAGTATGTTAAATATTTTGTATATGTTTTATAATATCTAAATCAACTTTGGAGAAATACCATGACAATTAATGAATTCGACTTTGCTAAAGCTAATCAGCGTATTGGTAAACCTGTGATTAATGACCACAACTTTTATAGAGTTAACGGTGTTACTTTGGTCATGTCACACGGAGATACTGAGGAATTTAATCGTATCTTCCTGATAGCTGCGCCATCGGCTGCACATGCTCAAGTATGGGTTGAGATGCACTTTCTATTAGAAGAAAGTTTTAACTCGCATCAGGAGCTTAAAGAGGCGATTCAGGAGCATACAGTTGATGAAAATGAACAGGACTGTATTGCCTCCGGTTTTCTTGGTTGTGTGGATGTAGGAAATTATAAATATCGCTGCATAGAGAACGTTATCGAGATTACTAAGGAATATGCTCAACAGATGTATAGCTTGGGTGATTACTATGAATCAAATCTAGGTGCAAACCCATTCAGTTAAATTAAATACGAATAAAAAAGGCCGTAACATGATTCACGGCCTTTTTTGCTTTTAACTATTCAGGATTATTAAAAGTTGATTCAGTCGGGGGAGGGATGCTTTAAAAATTCGATCCATTGCCTTTCTGAAAGCTTCTTTTGTTATTTAGCAAATTCAATAAATACTTAGACATGCTAACTATCTAGTATCAGTCACACTAATCTGTTTTAAAAAAGTACGCCGTTGATAGGCTGATCTGTATGCTGAAAATGTTCTTTGATGACTGCCAACAGATTACCCTTAAATACTTCTGATTGGTTATGTGCATCAAAGCCATGCTCATTATATAAATCCCACATTAACATATGAACTTTTTTTATCTTTTTAAAATTTTCTATCATCTTTAAAATAAGGTTATGTTTAATCATATCATCCAATAGTAAGAAGTCTGTCAGCAGTTTTTCATCTTGCTCTTTACGTTTAGCAGCTTCAAGCTCTTGTTCTTTCTTTTTCTGCTTAGCTAAATTTTGCTTCCTAATTTTTTCCTCTTGTTCTCTTTCTTTTAATTTTTCTTCTTCTAATTCAGTTAAGCCCCAACGCTCACTGATAGCTTTATGATAAATAGCACCGATTTTAACTTCCTTATTTTTCGATTTTAAATCTTCAATATAAGCATTAGCTCTGGAAATACTTGCATGAATTTCTTCACTGTCAAATTGATCTAAATATTTGCGTTGATCAAGAATAGGTATATTAATTAACGCATCTTTAAATGCTGAATCTTCCAATGTAAGCGGTAGTTCGAGAAGGTTTTGTCGAGCATATTTTACTTTGAAATATAGCCCAACTACACTTCTTCCTTTCTTCTCAAATACAACATCAATCTCAATATCACAAAGCTCACTTTTATTGAGTTCACCTACAGGCTTTTTGATAACCCAACGGTTCAGCTCCTTGAATTCCTTGTACTCAGTATCTTCAACTCCCATATACTCTCTATACTTCTCAAGAGTAAAGTTAGGTGTGCGACCAACACCGACATAATCGCGGCATAGCTTGTAGATAATTGCCTCATATTTACCTGAGAAACTATTAAAAATATCCCAGTTTAATAAAAGGAACATTTGCTGATTCTGTTGTTTATTTCTTACGATGCTTTCTATTACTGAGGGTAATCGGAATCCGACCCGCTTACTTAGAACTTTATATTCGCTAATAAAACCCATGAAGTGTTCAGCAGGCAAACCATCTTTTTCAAGGTAATTGACAACAATAGGTGCAATCCTTAAACCCTCAAGATCATTTTTCAATTCTGAGCGAACGACTTCATAGCCAATGAAATCTGAAATTTCCTTGATTGACTGATAAAAAAATCCATTGCTATCTGGTTCAATGCCGTTCTCAAGCTGTTCACCAAATGATTTAATAATTAGGTGCCAAAATTTATATTGGCGAATGGTGATATTGTGCTTGATGTGAACAAATGATTGATCCGTTTTTACGATATTAAAATCGGCAGGATTTGTGATACTAAAATCAGTAGCATCAGTACCCTCTTTTTTGTTCATGGTTTTTATCATTTTCAAATAAAAAACATTTATACATTCAAATGGTGTAGGTGTCAAAATAAATCTCTACACCTTAAAAACTTAGTTTATGATCAACTAATATCACTTTAGTAGTTGTTTATTTGGACATCTAATTCCCGAAGGGGGGTGAATTTCTACACCTATAAGTCCAATTCCCAGATTTCCTACACTTAAACCCGATGTATAGCTTCTATTGAAGCTTGAAAGGGGGTGAATTTCTACACCTTTAAAACCTTTGCTACGGCGTTTAAATTATAAAAGTCGGTGAATCTCTACACCGTTGAGTACGATGTGATCGATTTACTTGAATTCCTGCATCCTTGACCAAAAACCACAGTAAATCCGGCCATAGGGGGTGGATTTCTACACCTATAATCCCTATTCCAAGAATCTCTACACCTATAAGCCATATATAGACTGCTTTTGAAGTCAAAAGGGGGGTGAATCTCTACACCTATGAATATTAAATAATCACATATCCTAGAATCCCTACACCTTAACACCTATACCGTTCTCAATTGAGCCAATAAAGGGGGGTGAATTTCTACACCTATGATGAATAAATATTCAAAAATATAGAATACCTACATCTTTAAGCCCTGTTTAAAATGATTTGGATTAAAAAAGGGGGTGAATTTCTACACCTATGATGAATAAATATTCAAAAATAAAGAATTTCTGCATCTTAAAGCCCTATATAAAAGGATTTGGATAAAAAAGGGGGTGAATCTCTACACCTATAAGAGCAATATCACCTGTTATGGACGCTAAAAGGGGGTGAATCTCTACACCTATAAGAACAATATCACCTGTTATGGACGCTAAAAGGGGGTGAATTTCTACACCTATAAGAGCAATATCACCAGTCATAGACGCTAAAAGGGGGTGAATTTCTACACCTATAACCCTACTTGTTAGAATCTTTGCACTCAAAAGCCATGTATCGACTGCTAATGAAGTGCGAAAGGTTGAAAGCACTCTACCTAAAATATAAAAAATTTATAAAAACTAGAATTTCTACACCTATTGTTTTAAACAGACCTAGTTATGACTTTAAAAGGGGGGTGAATTTCTACACCTTTAGCCCTGATCAGTACTGGTATATGCACTGAAAATGACTTTTATCGGTTCCAAATAAAGGGGGTGAATCTCTACACTTAAAAGGAGGTGAATCTCTACACCTAAGAACATGGCATTAATTGGTTATTTGTCTTTTTTCGTAGACTATTTCTGGGTTATCCACAGAGGGGGTGGATTCCTACACTTTACAGGGGGTGAATTTCTACACTTATAAGGGGTGAATCCTTACACCTTGAGGATCGTGGGGGGTGAATCTCTACACTTATGAGGGGGTGATTCTCTACACCTAAAGGGGGTGAATCTCTACACCTAAATTCCTCGGAAGCATTGTAAATAAAGGGATACGGAACGATCTAAATAAAGAAATTTACTTACTACTTTTCTTAAAAAAATAGTTATAAATTTATTTTCAAATTTAAAGATTAATTTAATAAGAAAAAATTGAACAAGGAGCAAGAACCAATCTACGAATATGCTCTAAATGCTCTTGGTTTGCGTTGTAAGGCGTATTAAAAAGTTTTCCTAAGCACGACTACATGATTCTGTTAAAAATTGAAATACGAAGAAATTAGACAACAAATTATGAAAAAGAGATAGGAAGCCTAAATATGAACATAAATTCAAAATTAAAGAGTTATCCACATCTCAAAAATATATAAAAATCTGCTTATAAATATACCGTACTCATGGAGAGAATTTTACAATTAATTATTACTTCATCAGAAACATTTTAAGGATAGAAAAAATGCGTAAGCTGATGACAGCTTAGCGCAAGCAAGGGGCATAACAAATGGAAAATTTGATCCATAGCTCTTATATTTTAATCACGCCGGTATCTTTCAACTTTTTCAAGGTTTCATTGGTCAGGTTATACGGCGTGATAACGTCATGACGATCTTGAAGATGCTGATAGCTAATAGGAGGCTCACCGATCCCTGCGAAGTCATACAGATGCTTTGCTGCATCTTCATAATAAACCTCAACAGGAAAAGATTTAGCCCCATTCGCTAAAAGCCAAAAGGTACGAGTAACACCATTCGTAAAGCCTATGTAGGGCCGATCATCAACATATCCTGCCGATAAGTTCGCTAATGGTACTGGACTATCAATATTGGCGAATCCATCAGCAGCGTCTTTGTACTTATAATCCTGTGGCATGTCTTTGATCAGTACACAGTGATTTGATCGCCGTAAGTTTTCCTCATATAAAGACGATATTAGCCAGTAGTAATAAAACTTGAGTGCATCAACCATAACAACATAAATCTGTTGATCAATGGCCCCAAAATCGCAGCGCATACTGCATGTTTGAGAGTTTGCAAGTGCAATCTCCCAGACAGCAGATTTATGGTTAATCGAAGTTAAAACAGGCGTTTCAGGAGCTTTATAAAAATTTGAAAATTTTTCCTCAAGCTTGAAGATTTCAAGTTTTTTTAAGTGGGCGTAATGCGTTCTAAGCGGAACCAAAATATTACTTTTCATATCGTACATTCCTTTACCAGTTCTTAAATCAGATCAAGTGGGAGCTTGGTGCTTCAAGGTAGTCAAAATTCAAATCAAGCAAGCCATCTGAAACCAGATTCGTAATACTGATAATCCAAGCTAATTCTTGACTGGTAATTTTTCCAGATAGGAGTTTTCTAGCAGCATCTTCCTGAATTTTATTACGCATATAAAAAACAGGTTTAGCAGTACTGATCACACTTAAGGCCGGCATGTATGACTGATAAGTTGTCGCAATAGTACGAGCTTCCTTAACAAATTCACGCACGCAAACGCTCACCTTTTCTATGAATTGCGCCGATTCAAAATACTGACGGTAAGAAACAAATAATTCTACTGCGAGAAGATGTGCTAAAACTTCTTCGACTTCTCTGAGATCGCCGTCTTGATTAACGGGTACTGGTTGTTCAAACAGCAACTCAGTGCGACTTTCTAAAAAACGTAAAGTGTCTGGGTGCATCTCACCATCTGCAATTCCTACAGCGTGAAAGAAAACAGCTAATGAAGTAGGAGTAATATGAGTGATGGTAGGTAATTGATTCATGTGTTTTATTCCAAAGTTGATATCTAACATTATATCTCAATCTAGCATATACCGCAAATATAGAATACTAATATCAGCATATTTTTTTAATTTTGTTTTTAAAAGTTCAAGATCAGAAAAGATGATTCAGTCGGGTCGGAGATGATTTAAAAATCCGCGAACATGCCTTCTTTGAAGGCTTAACTGGTGGATGCGTCAGCATACAGCGTTAAAGCGTAAGCGCAGGGCAAATGAGTGGATATGGAGCATTACACTCCATTCCATTTAAATGATTTGACGGGTGATTATAGCTCTACACCCAATTTCAGGTTTTGGCGGTGGCAGTAAGATGCTTCTTTTTTTAAAGTCTTGATATAGTAAAGCACAAGGATTAAATCATCGGTTTTAAGGCTACGATCGGTCAGGTTAAAGAAATTATCTTGAGGTTTAAACTTAATCTCACGGCTTTCGCATTCATCGTTATCCATGATGATTAGCACTTCATCAATAAGATCGCTGTCTACATCGCGTAGGGTATGAAGGTTCTGGGTTTTATACATTGCATGGATCAGGCTTTTGGTTGTAAAGCTTTCATGGATCAGCTCATATTCAATGTCATAGACTTCAAAAACAAACTCATTTTTACCGATCCAAAGAATGTCTTTGATAAACACCATAGCGATCTTAGCCCATTCTTCTGCACTTCGGCTCGTATCGAAATTAAGCTTGAAGTCACCTCGGTCGTCACCCATGGACTTGATAGGGTTGATATACAGGGATTGATCATTAACTTCCAGAGTGCATTTTTCTTTAGCTTCTGGCGTGCTTAGAGTTAAGTCGATTGCGCCGTATTTTTGGCAAACTTCATGCTCATCAATTTTGATTAGTTCTTCATTAAATTGAGCAACAAGTAAAGCCATTACTTGAGTAGTAAGTTCTGAGTATTGTAATGTTTGGCAAATAGCTGTGATATTCATTTTTCATACATCCCAAAGTTGATAAATACATTATACACCATATACCGCAGATAAGGTATATTTATTCGATATTTTTATGTTTTTTTTGATTTTAAACTTCTGGAATATGCTCTGAAATCCTAGTTGATTCAGACCTGAAATAGTTCGGCCACCCTTATTCTCTTTAAACGATAAGCCAGATGCGAAAGCAGATGGATTAGTAGCGTCAGCGTGTACTAACTTTTTTTTAAGCACCAAACGAGCGTAGCTGTAAACCAATGGGAAATATATGACTAGAGAAAAATGTATAGGAGATTAAGCAGCAGAAGTGAGGTGCGTAAGCACCGCCGTAATTATCATTAAATTCCTGAAACACACAAAAAAAAGAACTCCGTTAAGGAGTTCTTCTATCTAATTTAAATATTCATCTACAGTAATTTTTCCAATAAATGCACCGTTTTTATTTATACCAGTTGCCACATAAATTAAGTTATTTTTTTCTTTTGGTTTTAAATAAATAAAATGAACACCTAATTCTTCCATCTGGTTAAAAAATTTACCAATCTTATTCAATTGTTGAATGCTGAAATCATTTTCAAATGATGAATGATCAGGATAAAGATTTAATGCGCCAAGGTTATACCTTTCATTGACGATTTCATTAACAACGCAAAATTCGTCTATATGAGCTTTCTTAACAGTATTCTTACGCGATTTCAGCATCCATATTTCATACAATAGATCAGATATTTTATATCCAAGATAAATCCCCACAAGTAGGCTTACTATAGCGATGATTTGAATTAATAGTGTATTCATTTATCACTTACCTTTAGTGTAGCGGCATATACAGTCTTACGTCCCAGAACATGAAAATATCCTTTTACGGATGAATCTTCGTGCTTATAAAACAAAATGCTCAGATTTTTATTATAGATATAGCCACGAATTGAATGATCCTGCTCAAGTATTAAAGGGTCTTGGTAATTAAAGGCTAAATCATCTCTAGCCTCTTTAGTCGTGACCTTTTTACCATCAATGATAGGGCTATAGGCTAGGGCATCCAGACCGATTTTATTTATTTTTGCTACGGCGAAACGGATGTATAAAATTTTGAAAATGCTTAGAATATTCTTACTTCCATCACTTTTTCTGCAACAATATATAAGAAGTTTATGTATAACTAGGAGTGACAAACCTATTGACATTCCGATATATAAATAATCAACAATAGTATTGGTTATTTGAAAAAAAAGTTCCAAAAATACTCTCCGGTTTATTTTCTTTTTGAGTTTTATAATAGAGAAATTAATCTACATGACATACAAAACTTCTGAAAATTCGTGCTGCAATCAGGTAATCTTCTTCGCTTAGTGCTTCGATGCGATTTAATTTTACGCCTGATAAGCCTACTGTTTCATAGTACTCGCCATTATGACTAAAACCCTGATCATTTGCGATAGCATCCAATAAGGCTGATTCAAGCTGATTTTGGTCGAATCTTGCCGGTTCACTGACCGATGCAATGTATGCAGTCGGTAGGCTAGATTCGCCATCTGTGATGTTAAGGACTACGCTGTAATATTTAGTTTGCATGATTAATGATTCCTTAAAAATTAAACGACTTTAAACCCTGACTTATTTTTACCGATGGTTAACTCATAGTAGTAGGCCACATCGAAATAATCACGAGCGGAATCACTGTTGCAATAATAGTCACAACGAATACTGGCAAAAAGCTTCTCCATGAGTTCCAGAGCTTGACCAGAGAACAGTTTATCGAGCTTATATTCACTACAAGGAAGTGACTGTGGTTCATCAGTTTCTTGCTCTAAGTTGCTTAATACACTTTGTAAATACTCACGATCTGTACCAAGTAGGCGGCCATTCACAAGCTTATCTTTGATGGTATCGAGCATGTTTTGTTTCAGGTCGATACTGCAAGACTGGATATTGACCTTTAGAGCGGAATAATCTTTGATGCGTGCAGTTACACGAAGATTCACACCTAGATCAGTTGCACTTTGCTTGATTAAACTTAAAACTTTTGACTTTAAAGTATCAGTAACCATTGTAATCTCTATAATTATTCAATAAATACATTATACAGCATATACCGCAGATATAGTATACTTAATTAAATATTTTTAATGTTTCAGCTTTTATATTTTTTTAAATAACAGTTACAAGAACAGTCGGACAGGGAAGGTTATAAATTTTGGTGACATGCCTTCTTTGGAGGCTTAAGGGTGGATGCGTCAGCAAACAGCCGGAAAGCGTAAGCGTGGGGCCTTTGTTTGGTACTTATGGAAATAATTAGCTTGCCTTAATAAATGACATAAGGTGTGAGATTTATGACATAAGTTTCGAGATTGAAATCAGATCGGATACATCAGCCCAGATATAACAAGCATTCGCGCTTATCATAAGAAAAAAAATCTAAAGTTATGTGTCAAAATTTTAATGAAAATCTTAACTTATATGGCAAAACTAGCCTGAGATTATATGTCAGTAAAATTTATATGTAGCTGATTAATCTTAATTTTCAAATCTCAGATGATGTGTCAATTAACCATGATTTTTAAACATAAAAAAGCCTCTGTTCGTCAGAGGCTTATTCATTAGGACATTGATCAGTAAGGTAGATCAAAAGACTTATCTACATTTCCTAAATCTTCTGGGCTGTAGTTGGGATCAAACGGCGCAAAATCTTGTGGGTGGGGTTCTGCATTCGCATTGCCTTGATTATTTAGATTCGCATAGCCTTGTGACTGCTTTGGCTGTTGTTGTGCATTGCCTTTGCTGTGACTGCTGATCTGACCTGTTTCACCGCTAATAATACTGAACTGCTGAGCGTGGATTTCTGCCTTTTCACGGTTCTGACCTGAGTTGGTATCAATCCACTTGCGATAATCAATATAGCCAGATACAAATAGTGAATCACCTTTCTTAAGCTTAGATGTGATTTCTGCTGCTATGCCCCAGAGGATCACAGTATGCCATTGGGTTTTTTGCTTATCGCCATAACCTGAGTTGGTTGCAATTGAGATCGTAGTTCTAGCATTATCGCTGAAAGCTTTGAACTGAGCATCGCTGCCCAGATTCCCCAGAATATTGATCTGGTTGATCGTTTGAAGTGGGTTATCCACCTTACTGAACTGCTGAACATTAATTTCAGATTTTTCGCGTGGTGCGCCAGTATTTGCATCGGTCCACTTACGGTATTCAAGAACACCAGTGACATACAGGCCATCACCTTTTTTGAGCTTTTGAGCAGCTTCCGCAGCTTTCCCCCAGAAGATTGCTGTATGCCATTGAGTTTTCTGTTTATCACCAGTACCGATATTAGTTGCAATTGATACAGTTGTTTTAAGTGTTCCATTAGGCAGGGTAGAGAATACTGGATCGCTACCGATATGGCCCATTACGTTTGAAATACTGATAGTTTGCATCTTTTATTACCCTTGCTGTAAGTCTTATTTATACCAATAAATATACAGCATATACCGCAAATATACAATACCATATTAGATATTTATCAATAAATTGCGTTAGTTAATGTATCTGAAAGCCTGAATATGCAAGAGTTTGAGAGTCTTTGGCTTTTCAATATTAAACTTAATTTAATTGGGAATATCAAATCCTAAATAATAAATAACTTTTAAAGCCTATCCCTTTTATGACCGTATCTGGCTGCGTTAGCCGGCAGATTAAAAGCGCAAGCGCGGGACCTGATTGGGCAATACTCTAGTCCGATGAACTATTGTGTCTTTTTCCGAATATCAGGTAGGTATGATGTCTGGTAAATGAAGTTAACAAATTGCTCTAATTTTTTTGGTTGAACCTTAATGCCCTTAATGCCTTGTGACTGATCCTTAGTTCAAGAGGCACAACTTTGAAACCTTCGGGTACTTCAATTGCTTGAATCATATTTTTATCCAATCTTCTCGATGTTTGGATATTGCTTCAATGTCCGGCCACTGGTTTTGACCGGATCACAAATTATAAAATCATCTTCTGTATTTGGTGAAGTTTGAATAAGGTATTGATCTACGCCAGTCGGTAGGATCGATACTGGAAAGTCAAATGCCTGTAGGTAATTATCTTCATTGATATATTGAAGGTCGTAGTCTGCCGGCTGCGGTTTTCTCGGGCTGATGCTGTTCTTTTGGTTGAAAGTATCCATAGCAGTCTTAAAACGGCGTAATTCTTCATTTTGCCATGAAGCTTCAACATAAATATCGAAGTTCTGGGCAATAACATCACGGCTGACATCTAAGTTTTTACGTTTTAATGTTTCATGCAAAGTATCAAACAAAGCATCATCTTTATTCTTAGCATGAGTATGGTAAAAGCGGTGGTTGCCATTTGCTCGGACTTCAACGACAAAATATTTCTTAAAAAATGGGAATATCATTTTCTGATCCTTAATCTAAACCAGTCATTGCAAGGCATTTAGGACAAGTAATTAAATAGCTTTTCATGTCATCCATTATTTGATCCTGTACTGTATTGATTCATCAGTGTAGGGTTAACCCCATAACACGCAATTAACGGCGATTTATGGGGCATTCCTGAACGGTTAAGCTGCTTCCGTTAAATCCCATGGGAATTCTGCATAATCTGGTTGAATACGGACAATGTGATAAGTCACCAGATCAACAAATGATTTGCATAGGGAATCTTTATAGCCATTCATTGATGAACATTGATAATTGATGCAGTCCATCAGCTTGATGAATCCTAAATATGTCATTTGTTTAGCATATTTATATGCTTTGTGCTTCTGATCAAGAACAAACTGAATATGAAGATCACGATTCATATCTTTGACATACTCTACGCCGTAGAGGTCTTGTAGAGCTTGAAAGTTCGTGGTGTAAATCAGTCGGGCCAAGAATTCAAAGTTCTCGCTGCGGAATAGATCGACATCAAAAAAATCGTTTTGAGCCAGTTCTACATACAATGCTTTATCAAAATCGGAAATATCCTTACGCTCTTGGATCAATGTATTGCCTTCAAGGTGCTGAGCCTTAAGTTTCAATTCCATAGACTTAAAGAAGTAAGCGGCTAAAGACTTCTGTTCACCGCCATTGTGTACGTCACGATGGATTAAGGCATATTGGATAGCAACGGCGAGATGGAACGGTTTTACTAAAGTAGCTGACATAAGAATAATCTCCAAAGTTGATAATTAGCATTATATCAGCATATACCGCAAAATAAACATACTATTTATATTTATTTATTATATTTTACTGTTATTTTGGTTCTCAGTATTCTGGGAAAGGGTGCGGCTGTTCTGGCCGAAACCAGAAAAGCCGCATTGCTTTGTCATGACTTAGCTGTTTAAGCGAAGCATCAATTGTCCATTTTCATAGATACCAGTAGTGATCATGCTTTCAGTCGCCTGAGCAACATCAAACAGGCCATCACGATCGATATATTTAATGAACTGGTCTACAAGGTCATGAACTTCTTGAACGTCAGCAATCTTGTGATCCCGCTCAATCAGGCCGTTATTTGAATAAAAACGGAGGTCTAGGGTTTTGTCTTGGATGATATTCATATCTGTTTACCTTTTAATATTGATTGGTTAGCAAATTTTTAGTCATTTATTTTTCAGTATATTATCTGATGAATACGAAAGAAAAAGTGTTCATCTTGATAATGCCCATTATTCAGAGCAGTACTAGCTGCATGAGTTATGTCAATTAAACCCTCACGCTGAACCTTTTTCGTAAATTCCTCTATCAAGCTGTAAACCTCCTTATCATCAATGAACTTGATCTGTTCTACGACCGTAGTTTCAATATTTCCAAAAAGACGTAGTTCTAATAATTTACAACGGACCTTTGGTTCTGCATGAAATCTTTTTTTAGCTTGTTCAAGCTCATTAATGCGGCTATCAAAGATGTCCCTTAACTGGTCCCTAATGTAATCCGGTAGGTTATTGCGGTCCCGCATACTCTTAAGTGAGCTTTGCGGTAACGGATCACCATGCTTATTTTTAAGCTGTCGAGTTAACTGAGCAACCCATACTTCCCCATATAGAGCTTTACCAATCTGCTCTATATCAGGAATATCAGTCTGTTTCACTTCATTCGATTTAGTTTTCATTATTTAACCTCTGTACTAACCAGTGCTAGGGCTTCTGGGTGCTGATTTGGATAGCTCTTTTTAATGGCATTGCACAACATTTCTTGAGTAGAAGGAATTTCACGTTCAATGAGAGATTTAAGCGATCTCACCGCCTGACCTGTTTTGATATATTCCTCATCTTCCTTGGTCATCCCTGCAAATTTTGCCTCAAGCTTAGGTAGAAATTCTTTACGAGAAATAAGGAGCTGCTTTAAGTCTTTCAAATATGCCAGTGTGCCTTCACAACTTTGCTCAAAAGGTGGATACCATGAGCCTTTACAGCTAGTCGATGTAATGCCGTACCAGTCGCGTGTAAATCCATGGTAAGCAATGGTATTCGACTTCTTGTTCTGTAGTCGGATTGGACGGAAACAGCATGAGCATGTGAACTGTTCGCCTTGGTCTGGTCTAGGTTCTGCTTTCTTGCGAACTGTAGCGGTAATGATTTCTTTCAGCTCTTTATTGGCTATATGAAAAACATAAACCTCATTTAACAGATTGGTTAAACCAAAAAGGATCGGTGCAGGATCGGTATTATCATCCACCCATTTTGTGAGCTTGGTGAATTTTTTATAAGCACTTCCGATCTCATGCAAATTGGTAGGGCGGTCATAAACGATGGCATCAGACATGTCATCACGGCGATCAATTTCTTGACGGCCATGCAGCATTTCTAATTGAGCCTTAGCCTGATTGAAAACGTCATTAATAAGACTGGCAAACTCGTCTTTAAATTCTTTATAGCGTGCATTTTCGATCGCGCCTTCCTGTTGAGCTTTGATCAAAACTGCAATCAGGACAGCTAAACCAGTTTTATACTTAGTTGATTCAGCCACTAGATCATGCAGGATCGGCATATTGGTCGCCGTCCACTGGTTGATTTCAGCCATAGCAGTTTTAAGCGTTTCATCGTATTCCATCAGATGCAGGAACATTGGCTTAAGTTTGCCATAACGCCATCCAAGTAAAACAGACATATCAAGTTTAGTTAGATCAACAGTAGTGGCGGTATATAAGTTTTGAATATCGATCATCGGACTATGCCTGTGTAATATTTATCAATGATGTTATTATGCGTCATTAGTGACGCAAATTAAAGTAATATTTTGTATTTATTTAATTTTTTGCTTTTAAATAGCGATTATTTGATAGATGAAATACTCGAATTCCACCATAAAAAAATCTGGCGACATGCCTTCTTTGAAGGCTTAATTGGTGGCTGCGTCAGCAGTCAGCAAAAAGCGTAAGCGTGGGGCGCACATAAAAAACCGTTTTACTGACTGAGGATCAATAAAACGGCGTTGGGTCAAACGGGTGAATTATTTTGTGCTGTTACTGGTTGGGTCATTGGGGTGGCAGGATCATGATCAATGCCTCTCACCGTGATTTCTTTCAATCCCAGACTTCGCTTAAAAGCGAAATCTGAGAGTGATTTTAAATAGACTGGATCACAGTTTAATCGGTCTACGACTGGATCATTAGACATCATATTCCCCAGATTAAATGTATGGAAGGCCAATGTTTTCACCATACGCCGAAACATATTCAGCCATCTTTAAAACATCCGGATCAACCTTGTCGGAATGTGATGCTGTAATGTCTAACATGGCATCCAGATAGGCGCGTGCAATGTCCTGTTGATGGGTAGGGTGGGTTTTACCTAAACAAGTCGCCAGAACGCTAGAAGCTGCATCTGTAGTGCCTAATTTAATTAGGTTGTCAGCCAGTTTATTTACGATCTCGATTTGTGAAGGATCGACCGTCAAATTTTTAAGTGTGTAGGTATCCTTTGGCGTAGCGTTTTCAAAATCAGCCAGATTTTTGCTCAGTGCTTCAAAAAACTCAAAACTCGCTTTATTGCGTAGGTCAATATGCGTTGGTGCTGCGTTGAATAATGCGACAAAGCTACCTAGAAATGTTTCTACAAGGTATTTTGCTTCTGGGCGTGTAAGGGCCATCTGAACAAGACAATGCGGCAACGTTTTGAACTGGATTTCATTGAACAGGCCCATAATGTTATTCAGGCATTTATTTTTAGCTGATGCTTCTTTGTGTTTTTGGTGTGCCAGTACTTCATCAGAATCGAGAAAATCGGCAGCCGCTTGAATTTCGGAATGGTAGTTGAATGGTTTTGCTGCTAACTGAATAGACATTGTTATTCTCCAAAAGTTGATAGATTTATTATACACCATATACCGCATATAAGGTATATTTAATTAATTATTTTTTAATTTATTTATTAAAAAACCTTGGAATCACCAAGGTTTTAAGGGCTTTATGTCTGGGGTTTCACCAAACTATATTTATGAAATACCACATCCATTACATTAAAATTTGTTTAATACCAGACGGCTCTAAATTTGGATGCAGCAAAAGTACATCGGTGTATGAACCATTAATCGCTGAGCTAAGGACAATGCCTAACATATTGGCTTCTTCTGGGTTATCACTATGGCTCAAATCAATAAAAAAACCACGGAAATTCAAGCCAAGTGTATTTTCAATTTCATTAGAAATATGGGTGTTTTGAATAGCTTTGATGAAATCAGTTGAAAAAGGCTCATGGCATGTAAAGTTCAAATAATTATTGATATTGTTAATGGTGGTTTTTTCAAGGCTACTAATTGAGGCATGTTTCATAAGGTTGTATCTCCAAAGTTGATAATGAGATTATACTAAAAAAACCTAATTTAATCTTTGAATAATAAGTACATACGTCATTCTGTGTCGTCTGCTTTTAAATTTCCTTCATAAGAAAAAATGATTCAGTCGGGTCGGGGATGAATTGTAATTTTGCCGACATGCTTTCTTTGAAAGCTTAACTGGTGGCTGCGTCAGCAGGCAGCGAAAAGCGTAAGCGCGGGGCCAGACCATAAAAAAGCGGAAGGCTTATTCAGCTCTCCCGCTCTCGGTTAAAAGTTACGGTCTATCGGTAGCAGATATTCTCGAATACTTGGTGGCTAAGCTGTAGGTTCATGACAAACTTAAGCTCACGTTCTTGGCCGTAAATGTCTGTCACTGTAATCAAGCCATTTTGGAATGAATAAGACACCGGCATTTTGGGATTAAAGTCATAATTCAAATCACTTTGATCAGAGTAAAAACGGTGAATCACGTTGGTCTTAGGTTGGTTAGCTAAGTCACATCCGGCCAAATTTTTAAAGTCGTCTACATCTTGCTCGGTATCATTGTCAATTAAAGCGCCGTCAACAGAGTGAAGGTAGTAGCCGAATTTATTGCTTAACAGCTTCTCTAATAATTCCATGATCATTCCCCTTAATGAATAAAGCCGGTATTTTTAGCAACGTTTTTCGCTACTGATTCTTTGGTGACTTCAATACGTGTAGAAGGGGTCGTACTGTCCGGATTTATAAATACTCGATAGCCCTTTTGGATTAGGCAAATTGCTACTGTGATAAGAAACGTTTGGGCGTGTTCGTCTTTATCTAAAACAATTGATAAAGCAGTTTTAGCATCTTCAATATTTTCTTCTACAAGGGTAGAAAAATGGAAAAAAGGACTACGGCGGGTATATTCGCCATCGTCAACAAAAGTTGGTACATAAAGCGGATAATGGCCGTATAACGTACCTTTAATGAGGGGGCAAAACTCAAGATTGATTTTTTTGTTTATATACTTTTCATTGTTGAAACTAATTTCTGAATACGATCCATTTGTATGAAAAGCTTCAAGACAATGATTAAATACAGTACCGAAGTCCATATCATGTGATGGATTGCTAGGTAGAATTGTTAACTCACTTTGTAATGGCATTTTGTATATCTCCAAGTTGATATACATATTATACAACATATACCGCACATTTAATATATGATATTTAATATTTTTGCTTTTAATTTTCGCTTTATTTGTTATGTATTTCTATCGGCCTTGGCATGGCTTAAATTCGCTGACATGCCTTTTTGAAGGCATTAAGGCTGAATGGGTAAGCATTCAGCCTAAGAGCGTAAGCGGGTCGTTTTTGGACGGTCAATAATAATCAAGAATCAAGGTATGGAACTTCCGCATTTCTCCTGCCATAAACAATAAATACTGTCTGGTATTGAGAAGCATCTCGTCAAAGTAAGATAAGTTGATATGTTCATTGATCTGACGGACATCAAATTTATTTTTAACCATGTGATTTGTGCAGCTCTCATCATCAAATGCTTTTGAAGCTGCTGAATCCGGTGTACATACAAAAAAGATGCTTTTACTACCACTGGTTAAATAAAAAAAACGATAGGTCTTTCCACTACGACAATTTTGCCACACCGGTAATAATATCTCACACGAAAAAGTTACATCACCTCCGTATGTATACTCATCCCAAAGCTCAATCATTTCAGATCGGGATAAACTCTTTGTGTCAAAAGCTAAGCAGATTTCAGAATGGTCATTGTTAAAACCTAGCTGATTGCACATATCACGATAGTTCACCTCATCAAAGCTTTTAGTATCCTTAAATCTCTCTTTTTTAAAAATTTTGATTAAGGCTATTTGCTCGTCTGTGAACATGTTTTGCCACTGTGATTCTGGCAGGGCTTTTATGGCCGCTATAAATGCCTTCTTTTCTACTCTTTCTGAGTCGGCAATGTCCATATCTTGCCGGTTATACAAGTAGCCAAATTCTTCTCTTTCAAGATCAGCTCTCACCCAATACGCATTTTCTAGTTTACGATCCGCTTTACTAGGTAGCGGTTGGATACTTTGTAGATCAATATCATGATCAACGGGGGGGTGGACCGAACGCAGTTTGAAAATATTTTTTTGATAAAGATTCAATGTTTTCAGATGCTTTGAAAAAGCAGAAATATGCTCGTTGTAGTTCTCATAGTAATTCAAGACATCCACGGATAGCGCGTATTTCTCCTGTGCTGCAACGTATGACGTTTGTTCCGTCATTTCACAAAAGCCAACATGAGGGAAACTTTGATGCTGTAAATATTTCGCCAGAGCGGTTCTGTTCTTACTGTCTGAAAATTTATATTCAATATTATTGATCTTAAGCCACTCAAAGAAATTTTCATGAATCAGGTCCTTTGCTCGGTGATCAATAACCAATAGATCAGGCATTCCAGTCACTATTGGATTATTAAAACCAGAAACTTTAAAAACACGTTCCCAGAACGCTTTAACAAACGCTGATAATGATATGGCCGGATCATTTTTGTGATAGTACTTGGTGTATTTTAATGGCAGATTATCAACAGATATACCAAGTAAGCATAGGGGATTGAGCTGTGCATCCGCTTCCAGTGGTTCAGTTGAGCGCATAACACCATAGTCCGGATCAAAGAAAACACGTTTACAAGACTGGATGGTGAGATAGTGAATTATACTCATTTTATAAATCTTCTTATATTCGCTTTGGAGCGATGTTGGGCTATACACATTCTTGTTTTAGAAATATTTCTGCTTTTAACCATGCTTGATAAGCGTTTCGGTCATGACAAACATATTTCGCGCCATCCATGATGACAAATAAGCGTGCTTCCTTTTTGACACACACGCAATTTGGATGTGTACCTAAAACCCGATTCTTCGGGCTATCGTCTTTACGCAGAGTTCTCGAATCTAAGCTCATGAATTTCTTAATCCCTGTTTAATTCAAGCTTAAACTTGCTTATATCGGCTTTGCAAGGGCGTTATTACATTGATCCGCATTAAGCATTGCTTGATGGCTTTTTAATCCTTACCCCTTCATTGAAGGCAATACGGCGTGATGCGTTAGCGAACAGCCAAAGAGCGTCAGCGAGGGGTCTTTGGATTTGATTGTGGATGTATGCCTCAAAGCCTAGCACAATGGCTAAGCTTTGAGATGTCATGCTTATGAATCATCGGTTAGCTTTATCGGTTGAGCATCTTTACGCTCTGCCGCTAAATACCGTTCAATGCAATCAAGTTCTGAACTTTCATAACTGTTAAACTTGCTTTGGATAAAACGCGCATACGATTCATTGATATAAGCTTCAACCAAGTCCAATCGCTCAAGTATTAAATCAGGGTTAAAGCACTGTAACCACAAAGTCGTAAAGTAAACAGAAGGCTGCTGAACCTGTTGTCCGTTATTGGTTAAGGTCATCTTAAACACTCTCCAAAACTTTTTCTTTAAGGCTTGGATATGGGTCAAGGTAATCACTGGCAATCATCTTAATGATTTGATCTCGGTCGCCTACATATCCCCATACTGCCTCAAGTTCTTCTGAATGATCTGCGGTACAGCTTCCACATGTTGAAACTTCTTCAATCTTGAATCCAAAGCATTCACCGGCGATGTAGTTGTTATAAAGTTCAACTTCACCCTTGAGGTATTCTTTCGCCTTTTCTGTATCCCACTCAAGGCCAACACGTTTAAAATCTTTATATGTAGAGAAAATAAAGCCAACCTGTCCTGAGTCCCAAGGGCAACTAAAAGGTGTGGTCGCATACATAATTCCTGAATGTTCAAATTTGTATAGCGGCTCGACTAAAATCTTTTTTTGTTCAGGATCGGCATTCTGAATTTCTCGGATCAGGTCAAATTGAGATAGATCGTAATAATCTGCAATCTTGAGTTCTTTGGCGAGTTCATTCAGTAAATTGGTTGATTCTGCAAGGTTATCTACACAGCCTGAACGGTTACGTGGATCAACATAAAAATGGGAGATATTACCGTCATTATCTTCGCGTGGACTGGCACAGTCTTGATCATAAATAAGGCTGAAAGTTAAGTTTTTTGCACTTGTTGAGAATACGATGTCGTTCATAGAGATAGCTCCAAAGTTGATATGTAAATTATAAAACATATACCGCATATTTAATATATCAAATGGGGCGCGTGCGACACAATTTGACGCTCTTGATTTTATAAAATATCCATTTAAAACATTTACTTAACTTGAGTTTTATTGACAAAACTTTCGCGCTTCTTGCTTCTGAAATCAGGCTTTGGATGCGTTAGCAGACAGGGCATGAGCGTAAGCGAAGGGCGCTTATTATTGGATCGTTTTAACCGATGAATGTCTTTTAAGTAAAAGGAGAAGTTTGAGCATGAAAAAATGGCGAACTCTACCAAATATCTGAAAACTGGCCTCTCCATGGGAACATGACTTTTATAAAAAAATGAGGGATCGGATGTTTTTGGACCATATTTTTTAAAGTTTCTGTATATGGTCCTTTATCGCTATATACCGTTGGATTAGAAGGTAAATAAAACCCATAATCTCCTTATCAACTAAGGAGATAGATCATGAAAATTAGAGGCGTTTCAGAAGCAATAGCAACTTATTTAGGATGGGATGTAGCCGACCTGAGAGAGAATCGTTACCACTATGGCCGGACTGGAACATTGCAGATTTTTACCGTGGGTGAGGACTATATGACGGCGTGTAAGTCGGATCGGAAAGGGCCGCCTAAATGCCATGATCCTGATTACAACTTTGAATGGGGCTGCCTTGAATCAGATTTCTTTGGATGGAAAATTTATAGCTTCAAACCTTCAAAAACTTGAAGTATGAAAAAGGTGGCTTAATGCCACCTTTGTTTGCGCCGTATACGCTCTATTTGATCAATTATGAATGGGCAGGGTATGTGAGGCTTCGACAAGTAAAAATAGGGCTGTAAACGTATTCTATGCCACCCGTAGGTGCGTCTTTTTGTTCAGCCAGTAAATAACCTTCTTTATATAGCTTGTTAAGCTTGGCACTCGCATTCGGTGCCGAAATATCAAACTGTTTAACAACCTTTTGAGTTGTAGCATTAGACTGGCTGTAAACATAAGATAAAATTTCTTTTGCACCAGATGGCAACTTGGCATAAATCGCGCCTGATCCATCGTTGTTCTTAAGCAGTAGTGGAGCATTGATGGCATGGAATCCATAAATCAAATTATCCAATACATCCTTATTTTCAACATGCGATACCACTACACCTTTTTGACTAAGTAACATCTTTGATAGTGAAGCTATGCTGTTACGAATGAAACAGGCATCGACCCCTGTAATCCCTTCCAATGAGATTTCAACTGATGTTGATCTAACCCAGATTTTATCCATGAGCTTAGATAGAATCTGGTTTCCATTCAGACTTCCAAGAATGAAATCCGTCTGAGTGTAATCAATCAGCTTCATTACCTGATAATCATACGCTGTATTAGAACTCATAAAATGGTTTCCTCTGCAAACTATATCTTATTGAAAAGGTCTTTTTCACGTTGGGTATGGACTGCCATATAAATATTTAAAGCTTCAAAATAGCTAATCTCTCCATCAGACTTCGCTTGGTTTATCAATTTTGCAATGGCTTGATCTGCTTCCTTATATTTCTGAACATCCGGATCATTAGAGAAGATCATAAGATTTTTATAATTTAGGCCAGTTTTATCGAGCTGCTTATCCAAACACTGATCAAACTGCTGATAATCAACGACCACTCCTTCCTTGATCCAGTAGTTAACATCACCTCTTAATCTATCTTCGTATTTTTCAACATCAGATTTTTCTACAGGTATGTAAGAAGAACACTTGAACATTACGCTTTGGATTACATCGTCTACGCTGAAATATTTACCATCCACTTCAAAATTTTGATAAACCTTATCATTCCCTCCTTTCTGGTTGTATTTGCTTAGATAATTGTCGGCAGCATTGAAGGTTTCTGAATATTGTGCCTTCGCAACATCTTCATCCGTTATATCTTCCATACACCCAATCAACCCAACAACAGAGGCAAGCAGCAATAACTTTTTCATTGATCTATTTTCTCCTTGAACGAAGGCAGTTCTGATTAGGGAGCAGGGTAGATGTAGCCGATTACTTCTTCCTGATTTTCATCATCAACATAAGCTGTTGGCATTTGATTCTGGTCTTTAGTCATTTGGGTGTGTCTAATTTTTTTTGGCCCTGCTTGCTCAATAATGAACTTAGGCGACTCCCATGGAAAACACATTAAAAAGTTATCTACGCCATTACTTGGCGAATTCAAACATGAGGTGCGACAGTTTGAAAAGTCTTATGATAATCAACAAGCTGAGCAAATTTCTCTAATGGTGTAAGCCAATCTAACGCTTTTCTAGGACGAGTATTCAGTGACATGGCAACTTGATTTAAATAATGCTGATCTGCCTGATTTAAATCAATCCCTTTAGGTAAATATTGCCTAATTAAACCATTCATATTTTCGCATGTGCCTTTTTGCCAGGGTGAATGTGGGTCACAGAAATATACATCTATGCCTAAATCTTCTTCAAGTATTTTATGTTCTGCCATCTCGCGTCCACGGTCATAGGTCAACGTTTTACGCAGTTCTGCAGGTAAATATTTCAGAGCTTCAGTTAAAGCCTTGCGCACTGATTCTGCCTTTGCATCAGGTAATGTTGCCAAGATACAGAGCCGTGTATTTCGTTCAATAAGTGTTGCTATCGAACTTTTATTGTCTTTACCTTTAATTAAATCAGCTTCCCAATGACCCGGTATTTTTCTTTCTTGAACTTCGGCTGGGCGCTCATGAATAGTTTTAATATCCTGTAATATAGAATCTTTTTTAGGTTCACCGTTAGCTTTTCGCTTTTTATTTTCATGACGCAGACAGGATAATAAGTCTTTTTTCAACTCACCCTTTGGTAATGCTCGTATCGTTGAATAAATCGTTGTATGGCTTACATTCATTGTTTGATCCAAATCAGGAAATGTCTTTAAACGCTTTGCTATTTGCTGAGGAGACCATAAACAACGGATCGCTTCAACAATAAATTTCCAGAGGATTGAATCGATTTTGAGTTTTCTGTGACCACGTCTACGTCTAGCGAAGGTGTTATCAGAAGCATATCGAGCTTGATAAACGTCATTGATGCTATTTCTTTTAAGCTCACGATAGATCGTACTAGGATGTCTTTTAATGAGTTCAGCAAATTTTCTGGCTGAAAAGCCTTCTTTTCTTGACTCAAGCATTAATGCAGTACGATCTTCAAAGTTAAGATGATGGTATGACAATTTTATATACTCCATAAACCCTTTAAATTAATTAGGTGGTTTATGTCGCACTTCAAGTTTTACTCTGCCCTTCTAATAACTTTTAAACAACGTCTATATGTACGTTTGATGTCGGCAGGAATAAAGTTATTAGCTTTTCCAACTGTGTTCCCATTAGTGTGAAGATACCAATTATTATTTTCTTTAAACCCATAATATTGAATTCCTGCTTCACTACCGATTCGCCATTTATAGTCGTCTAATGGAATAAACCAAACAATCCTGCTGATCGGGGTATTGAAATCCATATCCTCCCATGGATCATTAAGAGAATATTTTGAGAAGTTAAGGCGATATTGTTTTCCATCACTGGTAATCAAAGCAGATTTCTCAAAATCAATATCACCTGTGATTTCTGTCCAGTCGGAAGATTGAGCCGCAAAGCTTTCTTGAGTGGGATAGATTCTAAATTTTTCGAGTATATTCATGTTTAATGGACCAAAGTGAGCTTAAGCAATCCGACTTGCTTTAAATTGCCTGAATAATGTTAAACAACCAGATTTAATTTAATGATCAAATCTTCTCTGAAATCCTGAAAAGGGAATAATTTAAAATTAATATTTTCAAGGGAACTGAAAAATAGTTCCTTTTCACTAAGTAGAATCCGTTTTGCTTTTATACCTCTTGACCGTTCCTCTCGGGTCGGTTGGGTTCGATCAAACGTCTGGAATAAAAACTTATACTTCTTGCCATTAAAAAAAACGGTCAATTTTTTAGAAATTCGGTTGCCCGAATAACCTGTATAGATAACTTGGTTATTTTCGTCCATCTTGCGACCGGATACCTTATTTAACTGGATCAGGATTGAGGACCAATACCTGAGCGATAAAGCCACATCCTTGAGGATGCAGCCTTATCAAATGGAAGCTGTCTTAATTGACAGTACTGCTTTCCAGTTCTACGCCGTCCATTGATTCTTGTTCGGTAGTAGACTGATTAAGCGATTCTGGGGCCATGAGCTGCTGCCATAATTCCAGTGGGATTTCTGCTTTAACGACATCACCTTGGATTTCAGCCTTTACAGTTAAAAGCTCAAGTACTTGCTTTACAGCTTTCTTCGGTGGAGTGAACTTTTTCGCTCGGGTGCTAGTTTCAGCCAAGGCGTTATTCACGCTAAGTTTCTTCTGCTGAATTAAGCGTTTCTTCTCAAGTGGAAGATCGTAAATACGCAACATCTGGTAAACGTGCTGTACAGAGTGGCCTACCTGAGTTGCAATCTCGTCAGGGTTATAGCCATACGCATGTAGACGGTGGAAAATCTCAGCCTTCTCTACTGCTGATAATTGCAGAGAGTTACTGGATTTGAGCATAAGAAGCTGCTGCTTCGCTTCATCACCCTTATATTCGACTACATTGACGAATTGAATTGGTACTTCGCGTTCTAAAAGGGCTTTCAGGGCCTTTAATCGATGGTGTCCATCGCGCACTACGGCCTTCTGATCCGACTCACGGAATTTCACCACGATAGGCGGAACATAGTCGCCGGCCTCATAAGCCTGTGCCAGATTGTTGACATGTTCTTGAACGTGTTCTTGCTGCCAGTATTCCTCTTGGCTCATTCCCACGCCACGCACGTTGAAACCTTCTTCAACGACTAGCATTTCAGGGCTAACCATCATTTGATCACGGCGGCGAACATTTTCTTTGTCTACTTTAGACATAGCATAAAGGGAAGTAGCGGTTTTTTTAGCTTCTGTAGTCATTTTTTAATTCCAACCTTAAGGTTAATAAATAGAGTTGATTAACTCCAATACGAGTATTATATAAATATTTAATATTATAATCAAACATTAATTTAATATTATTAATTGCAATATCAGATTATTATAAATAATAGATCGGTTTGCACTATTATTAATAATATATTAACTAAAATAAATATTATAAATAAAAGCCATAACGATGTAGTGCTTATGCTTTTAAATAACACCTATTAATAAAATGCTATTTTCAGTCGGGGGAGGGGGTATTAAAATTCGCGCATCCTTTTTTTGTTTACCTATTGGTGACTGCGTTAGCAGACAACATCAAAGCGTAAGCGAGGGCAGGGTTTTGCAGTCCTTTGCATGTAGTCCCTACTTGGCTTATTTTTTACGTTTAGACTTAGGGAATCCAATCACATCTCCTTGTTGTGTCTTAACGTAAGCTGCCATTGTAGCTTGTGTGGCCTGTTGAACTGCTTGTTGATTCAAGTTGTTCACTAGACTGCTCATTCCACCCATTGCCTTGATTCGCGCCAATAAAGCAGCAGCTCCGCTTACTGGCGTGCCTGTTGATGCTACTACAGTTGAGTACCAAGGATCATTCGCTGTTGGTGAATTTTTATTACTCATGACTTTAACTCCATAGTTGATTTTTTCGTCCATGCTAATTTCAAGGACTACTTACATAAACCATAAGTGAAATTAAAAACGCAAGTTTAGAGCCTAAAAATGTTGTAAAAAATGCAACAGAATTACAAAATCTGGGCGATAAAAAACGCCATTACGTGAATAATGACGTTTCTTCTTTTAAGATTATTTAAGTTCTGATTTCATCCTTAAGAATACTTTCTATAATATTCTCAGTTAATAAAATATGTTCACCTGTCGAGCTATCAGGGTTAGGAATAAATACTCGGTAATCATTTTGTATTAATGGCTTTGTAATATTATAAGCCACTTCATTTAATAATGGTTCAGATTCATTTTTTAAAATGAGAACAATATAATCTTCTTTTGGGAAAAGAAAATGATAACCAGTGTTCACCGACTGTAAAATATTAATTTGCAAGTCTTGGCGTGTTTCAAAGCCAACTACATTGGTCCATAAAATATAGCTTTTATGGACGGCGCTAAACTCAGTTTCGGTGAAAGCTGCTGAATCAAGAATATTGGTGAGTGGTGCTTTCTGGTTGTACTTGCCTAGAGAGAATGCACCCATGCCTTCAAGAGCTTTATGAACATGGCTCCAAGCCTGACCGAAGTGAATCGGATAGCCGATCCCTTGTTTATGATGATTCGCAATGATTATTTTAACTGTACTCACAAGCTTATCCTTATTTTAGAGAAGTGATAATTCCTAGCTTAAGCTAGGAAGTTGTGATAAATGATTGCGCGTACTTCAAGGTAATTTAGCTCTCGACTCTGCTTCTTCAACTGTTCAAGTTTGCTAATGAAGTCAGGGCCATTGTTCAAATTCAAAAATTCTTCTTTGAACACTTTCACTTCTTGTAGGAATTTCACTACAAGGTTGCGGTTGTCAGTAGTAAAGCCTGAATCTGCATCTGGGCGATCAATGCACTCAATCAGATTGATTTCGTTAAGAAGGTCATCAATAGTCAAATTTTGGAAACGCTCAGTGATCCCTTTGAAGCTGTGCAAGAAGTTTGTAGCTTCACCAAGGTTATCAATGCCATGCCAGTTAATACCGAAGCTATCAATAAAATTAACTGCCTTTTTAGCAAATTGATCCAAATTAGCGATGTTTTGAACTGCTGTATTCATTATGCTTATCTCCAAGTTGATAAATACATTATACAACATATACCGCAAAATACAATATTGCACCCTTATTTTTTAGTAATAAATTGAAAATATTATAAGTATGTCCACATATGGACACTTATGGAGTACGTTGATATTCCTAAGAAAATATTGATTTCTTTTATTTGTATTATAAAAAAATACATGCTTTAATTTTATTAGGGTTGGGTATCCGCACTTACATGAGAGTGAAAAGAACCTATATCAACAGATATTCTTATAAAGTTCGTGAATCAGAATTTCAATCTTTTCATTTGAGCTTTGTTTAATCTCATGCCAAAGCATTAAATCAAGGTGAATAGAATGAAAAAGTCACTCAATGAAATGAGTTCGTTGGCACGTATTATTGAAAATTGTTTTAGTGGATATAAATCTACTGATTTATTTAATAACCATCACAATCTGCAATCCCCGATTTATAAAAACTACAATCGAGAATCTATTGGATTTCCTAGCGATTTGATAAAGCCTTTTGGGTATAAGCGTATACTTGAATCGTTTGCGAGATCAATCGGATATAACACCTATAATGGCCTTATTGAATCAGGCATCTCAGTCCATGACCTTAAAGAGAACGCACTTGAATTTCTAAATCCATTCCCATTAAATAAATTTTATACTGAAATATGGAATGTGCTTTCTTCTGCAATTATGGGAGATTTACTTAATGATAATAATCTTTCAGAAAATATTTATTTGGGATTTAAGCGAAATAAATCTAATACTGAAAATTTAAAAACTGCTTTTGGTTTAACGCCTTTAATAGATGGTAGATATATCTATGATGAATCAGGTAGAAATTATTCAGATGTGAATTTTGTTCCTCGATTTAAAGAATTCAATCATTATTATGGCGTTGCAACATCATTTTTTAGTCATGCGATGTATATAAGTAAGGGTGATGGAAGTCAGTACTTAATTGATAAGGTTCCTCTCAGAGAATTTGTAACATTTACAGAATGGGATGACAGTAGTTTTACCTTATTTAAAAATCAGCTCATTCGTATAATGAGCAGATTATATAAAGTTGAATTAAAAATCTCTGGTCGAACTTCTAACCCATTAGATAGAGAAGTAACAATTAAGTTTAAGTCGGCGTATAGAAATGCAGCTACAGTTCAAGATTTTAAGGAGAATATTGAACTTGAGAAGGTTAAAGAAGAAACTCGACTAAATAACCAACTAGCACTCAAGGCCATCATTAGCGAAATTTCAACCGATAAAAAGTATTATCGTTTAGATGAAGGAAAAAAGTATTTTTTATCAGAAAGGTATGTAATCAAATATTTTACTAACATTAACTTTGAAACTGGCGGTAGTGATTTTGAATATACTGAGTTTCGTGATTTGTTAGGTGATGCTGAAAGTATCTCCAAATTGGGGGAGCAACCTAAAACGAGAGAGGTATTTTCAGGGACCAAGCAGTATTTACTAAACATGATGCCTTATCATTATTCTTATGAGCATGAAAAATATGGAACACCTGCAAGTGTTGAAGATATTATCGAGTATTGGAAAAACCGTGTACTGCCGAACATGATCCCTTGTAATTAATATAAGAAACCTTAAACCATCTCCTTAAGTGAGTCTAAGGAGGTGGTTTTTTATTAATGCTATCTTTTAATAAGTCAAACGATTTGATCTACCTGTTTCAAAGTGATGCTCAGCTCAAGTAGTTTTTTAAACTCTGTCATAGTTTCATCAATTAGAATGACGGCGCGACTTACATTATCCATCAGTTCGATCTGATTAATATTGATCTCTCCGGTCTGGCATAAAGAAAAGACTTTCGTTTCAAGTTCACTGGTCATACCTTCAAACATGCACTGTTCTGCCAGATTTACTTTTAATTTAGTCTTAAAGTCATCGACTGCTTTTTCTACAGTGATCTGTTGCTTCTCGAATTGATTATGAAATTCAGCAAAATTGAATTCTTCTTCAACTGTCAAGATATATCCATCAATTGCTAAACACTCTGATCCAGTCACAAAAACCCGCGCACTAATTTTTAAGGTTTCCATCTGGGCTTTGGCCCCATGCAGGAAGTTAATTGGGGTATGTACGCTAAAAAAGATGTGTGGACAGCCTTCATCTTCAACATGGAAATCAATTAACTTTACATCAGCAACACCGTGTCTAAACCATTGGTTGAACATCATAAATTTTTCCTAATATGTGATTAATATCAATAATATATATTATACAGCATATACCGCATATATAGAATATTTAATGAATGCTTTTAAGGATTTTATGATTGGATAAATTGCTTACTTGTGAGGTCATGAATGGCAATCTTAATATTTCGGCTTCTCTGTCCGGACACAGGATTGATGTTAGCGTCAGCAGACATCAGAGTAGCGTCAGCGTGGGGGCCAAAAAAAACCTTGAGCGAACTCAAGGCAAAAACGGAGAGGTGTGAAGCCTTTCGGCTTCGGGGTACAGCTTCGGATCAGTCGTCCAGATGAATCATGATGGTTGAAATGAGGTGGTCATAGTCCTTACTGGTGGCCTCGGTGCGAACCTTTAGAATATCTTCGCGTGACCATCCTGCATTTTTAGCGCAACGGGAGAAGTAGCCAATAATCTCAAAAGCATTACCGTTTACACCAACCAGAGAGCCGGCACATGTTTTAGGTGGGTTAAAAACATTACGCATGAGGTAGATTCCTTTTCTCAGTTTATGCTGCGATAGCGTTACGGCAAAGATTTGCCAATTCAAATTTGTTTGAGTCGCGGCGTGCCACGATCTTGAAGTATTGGTCTGCAATACGGACAAAGAAATTATAAAGCCCTGCGTCAAGCTGCTCACGGACGTTAAACAGTTCAAAATCTTCGTATTTGACATGATTTTGAGGGGGCATGATGTTAAACATCTCTTTGAATTGTTCAGCAGTACTCGGTTGAGCTACATACGCTTTGTAAGCTGCATAGGAAGCTTGGGCAGCAGCCTTTTCATATTCTTGATATGAACCTACATTCAGCCCCTCATAGCCCTCAGAACGCAACTGAGCAAGCTTGGCATCAATCTCAGCCTGAGTCAGACTATCAACAAAGCATTGCACGAAAATGTGGCCTTTAAGTGTGCCGCTAGTTGCAGTGTAATAAATAACTAAATCATTCATTTTCAGTACTCTCCAAAGTTGATATTAAGCATCTCAGCCTATGATGGTATTATACAACATATACCGCAAATATAGAATACCTAATTTAAATATTTTTTAATTATTTTGCTTTTAAATTATCGGCTTCTGATCAGTAATTCAGTCGGCCCAAAACAGGTCTTAATTTTGCGAACATGCCTTGTTTGAAGGCTTAAGGGTGGCAGCGTCAGCAGACAGCCAAAAAGCGCAAGCGTGGGGTTTTAGAATATGGGGAAGGGGTTTGGGATCATACGGGCAAAAAAAACCTTGAGCGAACTCAAGGCAAACAACGGAGAGGGTAAATCTAAAGGGTTAAGCCGGATACATTTCAGGGAAATTGGCTTTACAGTATTCTTCTTGAGCCTGTATAAATCCTTGGCTCCATTCTTCTAAAAGCTCATGAGATTCACCGACTTTTAAACCCTTGATATGGGTATCCATGAACGCTTGATCATGTGCGGCACATTGAATATGGTTGGCAAAAGCTTCATAGCCAAAATTAAACGCTGATTTTTTAGTACTCATGAGGCTTTTTCCTGTACTTCCACAATATCACTCTCGGTATCTTCATCTTCATACCATTTGCCATCGTTGGTATAAGTGGCGGGTTCTGAACCAGATAAGCGTACGACATAATCATAATTGGAGATTAGATCATCTGGCATGTAAGCAATGAATTCAACCTTACATACCTTTCCACTGCGTAGGCGTACTGCATCGCCTTCATTAACTGTTTCCATGAATGAGTTAAACATCTTCATATATCCCTAAATTAAGTGTTTCGCATCTTCTGGGTGTACAGCATGGGCCATATAGCCCACAGGCATCATGCGTGCTTTCTTCTGCATGATTGCCAAGCCTGTTTCTTTTGGCAAACGCTCCGAAATGGTTTCCTTCATCCCAGACCGAAAATAAACGATACTGAAATTTGTACAACAGTCACAAAGACTTTGACCACAATTGAGTTGAATACGGCTCATAGCTGGACCCCTGTTCTCAGATCAGTTCGCAGATAGCGCGATAGACTTGACGAATAGGATATAAACCGCCCGACATCACCTGATATTCAAATTCTTGCGGTAGTTCAGGCTTTTTATTGTGCTTGATGGCGCTGACATAAATGGTATGCAGCATATTTTTGTTATCTAAAATCATTCTTTTTTCAAAGTTCATCAACTTGAACTGTTCAGAGGCTTTTTGAAGAACTGCTTCTGGCTCCAAAAAGCAGCCGCTTGGCTGATCGTTGGCAAAGCTGATTGAATCATTGATACGTTTTAGAAAAGCCTTAACTTGGTTAAGATACTCAGGGTTATTGAAACTAGAACAAATGTCGATCAAGTACTTACCGTTGTCCTTTAATTCTCCGCGAGTGCTACCCACAATAAAAGCCACTGTTGGATAATCTCCATGCTCTATCATATTGCGTGCATAAACAGCCGGTAAACCACCTTTCCAACTCATTGCTAAATCTAATGTTTTCATGCGTTTAAGCTCTTTTGTATAATTACCAAAGTTGATAAATACATTATACAGCATATACCGCAGAATAACCATACTTAGGCATTATTTATTGTAAATTTTATGCTTTTAAATTGCGGTTAGTGGATAGGTGATAAAAGTCGGGCAGGGATAACGTTAAATCTGTGAACATGCCTTCTTTGAAGGCTCTCAGGCATGGATGCGTTAGCAGACAGCCAAAAAGCGTAAGCGTGGGGCCTTAAAAAAATTAGCAACCCAAAATTGCTAATTTTATGAATGAAGGGTTACTCATCCTTAATAATTTCAAGATCAGCAACGGATAGATTGATGTAATGTAGATGATCCATTAATAGGGGGTCTAACACTTGCTTAAGTCGTTTTGGTTCTAGTACATCATAAGTAATATTTAGATTATCGATTATGCTGAGCTTGAGTTCTTCATCGCTTGTCATGTGTTCAACTGTAATGCTCTGATCATTCCAGAAGTCAGGCTCTAATCGCATCTGACTATATTCAGCTTCGAGCTGAATTGCAGTAAAACCATGATCAAATGACTTTTCCTTGTGTGCCTTTTGGAAGGCCAGAAGCATAATCTTAATATAGCGTGCAAGATCACTACGCTTAAGCTGATCCAAGTCAGTACCAGTAGAGAATACAACTGGCATTTTCCAACCATCGCCACCATGAAAATTTTCAATAGGTAAAAGATAAACAAACATACTCAAGCTCTCCGTCATATGGTTTATATTATATAACATATACCGCAGATTTAATATATTTAATTGTTATTTTGGGGTTAAAAAAACCTGCTTAGAGCAGGCTATAAACGCTATTTCCCGTGGGTTCTGGCTTTAATGAGCTTTACCTCTTTTTCATACTGTGCATAAGCTTCATTGTAAATTCTGAATTTCTCGGCCAGATCGTCATTCATCTTCTTGAATGGCTCAAATTCTTCAAGATTGTTCAATACAGCCACAATTGAGGTCTTACGAATCGTTCTAGTGTTATCAAGGTTTTTCGGCTCACCTTCTGCATCCAGAGAAGTGATTTCAACTAATTTGTCAGTTTCATGGATAACCTTGAATACTCTCGGAGTGACAGCCGAATGATTGTAGATCGTATCGATCACAATTAACGAGCCTACAGGAACGTCCATGGTAGTTTTGGCGCGGTCTTTCATCATTTATCCTTATGTAGAGCGTAGTGAGCCATTAGCAGCTCACATCACTCCGGACACTTAAAAACATGTACCCACGTTTAACGTACCAACTCGAACGGCTGAAACACTCCACTCCGTTGCTCTGGTAGTCATCGTTAAATGTATCGGCCAGTTCTTCACAGAACTTTTCGGCTGTGACCTTTTTAGCCGCTAGTTTCGACTTTTTCGGCACCTTGATTTTATAGTGCTTGATGTAGCCATCAGCTAAAGAGCGAAATGGAGCCGGCACAGTAATAAACCCACCACAAACTCGTACTCGTTGTTCCATGATTCTATTCTCCAAAATATTTAATATTAATTATCTGTTATCAATATGATTATTATATAGCATATACCGCATAATAACCATACTACTTATTGAAATAATTGAATAATTTTGCTTTTAAAATTCTTTTATCTGAAAAGATAATATCAGTCGGGTCAGGGATAATCATTAAATTTGCAAACATTTTTTCTTTGAATGCTTTAGTGGTGTCAGCGTCAGCAGACAGCAAATGAGCGTAAGCGAGGGGGGCGACCGTCTGATTTTGGAGCTGCCAAAACCATCAGGTAGTTTAGGGGTTATTGTTCATCATAAGCGTTGGTGAGTTCTTCTTGATCTACTTGGTATTCATCCAGTACCAATGACAACGCCGTAGGGAATTCAAAGTCCTGTGAGATCAGCGTGTTCAGGCAATCCAAGGCTGAATCTAGGCTGCGGCCATGGTCCAGAGCCATTGTTTTGACCGTCTTTTTGGCATCAGCTCGGCTTAGCTGCTTCTCTGGTACATCTAAGAACGATGGTTTTACTGGTGGGGCAGAGGTCTTGTTTAAGCTTGCTATGATTTGGTCAGCTTCATTTTGGGTTATCGCATTCATTACTACTGACGCACTAGCGAATCCACGAATAAAACAATCGATCCCCATAGCCTGTTCATGACAAACGGCTTCTGATATATCTTTAAAGCACACGTTAAGTTCTTTGATTGCTGCTTCTCGATTTTGATTAAGTATGTTCATGATCATCTCCCTTCCATGTCTTACATTATACACCATATACCGCACATATAGTATATTTTATTCAATATTTTTTGCTTTTATTTATTCGGATTTTATCTGGTGTACTTAATCGGCCTAGAACTGGTTAAATTTTGCGAACATCCTTCTTTGAAGGCTTATACGCATGGATGCGTTAGCAGACATACGGCGAGCGTAAGCGTGGGGTGGTTTAAAAAAGTGACAGATAAGTTCAGATTTTCTGCAAACTAATGACATATAACCTGAGATTTTAAGCGACTTGTAGCTGATCAAAAGCTTATGAATAAAGCGATAGTATGAATATGCGTGGAATGAATCTCGAAATATCTGTCAAAAATCTCACATTAACTGTCAAGATGAATCTCAGATTATATGTCAAAAAAATAAGGCGGCCAGAATGACCGCCTTAGTGGGTGGGTGTGACTTAAGCTGCTACAGTTTCTAATAGGTCTTGTTTCAACTGATTCGGTTCAAAATCTGTATAGCTGAAACGATAAACTTTGCCATCAGTCACCTGACTGCATACGATCTGTGAGTAAGAAGTATTGTAGGCACGCATAAACTTCAACTTATCGCCACGATTGGTCGTGATGATGGTGTCGGGTTTAAGTTGTTTGAAAATCTTGATGGTTTCAGCTTTATCACGGCGTTTCTGGCGGCATTTTTCACGCCAAGCTACTGCTAATGGGCTTTGACAAGTTGATTGCTTTAAAATCCGTTCAGGACAGTCAAGTTCATAAGGGCCACAACTTTCAGACAATGGTTTATGTCCCCAGAATCCATCTGATCCCTTGCGTACTAGATCGACCAAAATTAACTTTGAGCCATCTTTTTTGAGCTGTATTAAGGAATAAACTGTATTGCCGTGATAGGCACGATCCAGAAGGATTCCATTTGCTTCACTGATTTTTAATTCTTGTTCTGCATATTCTTGAACATTACGGAAATTTTGTTGGATAGCATAAAAGCCCATGTTGATTCACTCCAAAGTTGATATACAATATATTATACAGCATATACCGCAGAAAAGGAATACAGTAGCAAATATATCTGTATTTAATTTTGGTTTTAAGAATTCATCAGTCGGCTAGGGATACCTTTATAATTCTACAATTGATTTACTTTTGATCTCGGGGCTGATTCAGGTCTAAAAGGTACTGAGCGTGTAGCTTAGCAAATACATCACCACTATATGCTGCTATCTGATCGCAGTCTTTTAGAAATAAGTTAACTGGTTCATCATTATAAGAAACTGCATATTCTGGATTACCGTATTTAAACTGGATCACAGAAATTTCATTTAAAGGCACTTTAATCGGCGTTTCAAAGCCGCCTAGCTTCACAGTTTTATATTCCGTATGGCCGCTATCTTTGATGTAAACGATGATACTTTTCTCTAAACTTTGGCCGTCATGATTAAAAGTAAAGGTGATAGTTTGATATTGCCTGAAATAACCAGACTGGACAGATTTGATATTTTTGACTTGGTTGAGATGCTTGAGTATATCAAGACCGAATGGAAGTAGGTGGTCTGACATATCTTGACCTTTTTTTAAAAGAAATTATATAGAAATATTATAAACAATCTACCGCATAAAGATAATACTAATTTGTGGTTTTTGCTTATATTTTTCCTGATCGCATCATAGTGCGTACTGTTCTGCTGAAAAGAAAGTTATTTATATGCCGTAACACATCGGATCATATTTATGATCACAAGCTGAATATGCAATGCCAAAAACAGCGATTGATACAGATAGGGTAATGCAGAACCAGAGCGCCTTTCTGCTTGATAATAATGCACCAAATGATGTGACTAATACGCTCATACAAATGCACAGAGCTAAAATTAATACATCGTGGTCTGATAATGAGGGCTGAATAATTGTTATCACACTTACCTCTAAATTTTAATTATCTCAAAAAGAAAATAACACGTAACAAATAATAACATAAAGACAATGAATCCACATCTTAAATGTTAATATTAAATTAATGTTTCTGCTTTTTATTTGTGATAGTTGACCTGTAAAGCCTATTAAAACTAAGTTTAATTTCATTTTCGTGAACGTTCTTATCTGCTTGCATACCGATGAATGCGTTAGCAGACAGCGTAGAAGCGTAAGCGCGGGGGTTTAGTGAGTGGGTGGCTCCTCACATGGTAGGTCGGAACTAAACGAGTAAATACGGCGTTCTAAGGCGCATTTAGAGATATTGATAAAATAAGAGCCATTTAAGGCTCTTAGATCAAATTTCCAATAGCGTGTAGTTACATTCTTGTTTAATCCATAACAATAATTCATAACTACCAATCACCGTACCGCCATCTGCTTCTTTAGTGCCTTCTTCTTCCATCATCATTTTAATATCTATGGCAAGATTAACGCCTGATTCGGTTTGCTTCATTACCGCTTTATTCAAGGCATCTAAACTATAAAAAGCTTTTTTGGTCATAATCATTAAGGACTTGTGCCAAGTACATTTATGCTCCCCAATCATGGCTGTGCGTGAAAGGGTCGTCATATAGTGATAGTAGCCATGAAGTAGTACAGGGGTGATTTTCATATTATCTGATCCTCAATACATGATTCAAAATGGTAAATCTCTTGAAAATTCTTCGAGCTGTTCGTCTGTGCATTTGCAGTCAAACGTACCGCAACAGAAGCACCAATCAAGGCTCATGATTTCAGATTTTGGCTTGTACTCGCGGAACTTGATGTTTGCACTAATCAAGCAGTTATTTAGGAATTTATGTTCCATCACGCTTTTGGCTACAAACCATCCTTTCTCGATCGCAAATACCTGTGACTTATGCAGAGTATTGTAGCTTGAAGCGTATTTATAGGCTGAATAAAAAGTACTAAGTTCATTGGTGGCATAGAGCTGATGTTCATTATCATGATCAGAGAAATCAGGAACTAAAATCTTGTTTGCATCGAAATCAAACAGGATGTAGTTATGACAGTTATAGGAAATCACTGGATCAAAGTTATTTGAGGGATCGCGGTAAGTATGTTGTTCATGTCGGATGTCAACAAAATCTGCATCATTCAAACCACTATATTTTCTGTATGCACCGCTTTCAGGGTTTAACATCACCTCTTTAATGTTGAAAACACCTTTGTCCAAGTAGGAGTTCATTGCACGCGCAATCAATTCTGTAGCCAATACGCTGTCTACCTTTACTGCATCGTGACTACCATTTTCTTTAACTGCAATTAACATTTTGAGAATCCTTTTATAAAACTTGCCCTATGCTGAACATTATACAGCATATACCGCAGAAATGATATACCAAATATAAAATGCTTTTAAATATTGTAGTAATTTCAGTGTATTAAATCGAATTTAAAACAGTAATAAATATGCGTGATGCTCTCTTTGAGAGCTAATCCTTGGATGCGTCAGCAGACAATGGGCAAGCGTAAGCGCGGGGCGACCGTATCAGAAGTTTGCTCATGGCCTTACATCTGGATATAAAAGTAACAGACGAAAAAAAGGGCGCTTAACGCCCATGGTTTTATTTGCACTTGGACAGAGCGAGAGCCTGTTTCAGTGGCATTACATGTTTATTCCACTCAAAACGGTAGAGCGGTAAGATCGGATCGTCCAATTTGGCATTGCGCTGTCTGTTGTTCATCTGGCGAAGCATCAGGACTGTTAAATCATAATCGCTCGGCTTGGATTCTTCTCTCTCTAAAAAGTGTTCACTTTTGATGATGTAGTATTCAAAACCGTCATCCATCAACTGAGGCTCAAGTTTAAACTTGTTGATGATTATATCCACTACTGTCATCTGTTTACGGAACCACTGAATATAATCCGCAATTTTGACTTTCATTGAACCTTTTTTTGTGTATCCAAAATCCTTTAATGACTGACCACGATATTGACCTACTAACAATACATCACTTTCCAGTGCGGAATTGAGTTGATCTTCAACCTCCGGACCAAAGTGTTCATCCTGAACCTGTTGGGTCCATTGATCAATCCAACCTTGCTCGTCAGCGTAGTTGAAGCAAATCTGAGCCATTAGATTCTGTTCGCCGTCTGCAAGCTCCGGATCATAAACATTGCGACATACCCAATGTATGTAATCAATATCAACTGTACTGACATGCTGACCTTGGAACTTACCTACTGGAAGGTAGCCGGCTTCAATCACCGCAGTACGTTCCTGTAATTCATGCTTCTCGCGTTCTGACATTGAGCGGGGCGAATCAAGCAATTTTAGAGGATTTTTAGATTTAGAATTGGAATGCCATTGCTTTGCTTTTTCCATGGCTTCGTCAAAATCATGGCTTAAGTTACGCAAGAATTGATAACGGCGCTCGGCAACAGGGAAGGGTCTTTGCTCAATTCCAGACTTCACATATTTAATATGGATGTAGCTGTAATTCAGCGTATAGAAATAACTTTTCTCACCCACACTGACAAAGTAATAATCTTCATTTTGAATAGGCATGTCCTTAGTCCCCCAATAATTCTAAAAAGGCATCAACTTTCTGGCTTATGGTCGCCAGATCGTCCATGACATTGATCACAACATGCTTTGAATAGCTGTATTCGATACGGATGTCAGTTTCATTCAGAACATCAGTGAAAACACCGGCTCCGCACTCGATGTTTAAATATTCATGCAAAACACGGTCTTTTTGCTCAATAGAGTTATCTTTCCATTCTTCTAAACTGTCTTGAAGAAAGTATAAAAATGATGATGTTGTATCGGGGAACTCGACTGGATTATTCATATTATCTGCTCCAAAGTTGATACCTGACATTATACCGCAATTGAGCATATACCGCAAATATATAATACTTTTTATCTATTATTAATTTATATTTATGCTTTTAAATAAGACATTCTAAAAAGATGATTCAGTCGGGTCGGGGATGATTCAAAAATCCGTGAATATGCCTTCTTTGAAGGCTCACAGGTATGGATGCGTCAGCATACATCCTATGAGCGCAAGCGAAGGTGCAACGCCGTGGTGAAAAAAGTAAACCTCTCCTTAAATTGGCATTAGAGAGAGGTTTTATGGGATAAGGGGACTTAACTGAATTCTGGATCAATCAGGGGATTGCTACGAGTATTAAAGAACTCAATACCGCAAGCGTCTAACATACTATCAATGTACTCTTTGGCATCTTCAATAGAAGTGCGCTTACTGTCTTTCACGTAATAACAGCCCAGATCACCGACTTTGATTTTAGGATTTCTATAGATCGTGACATTGCGGTAAGTACGGACATTATCATTGTCGTATTTCGTATCAAAATTAGACTTTTTCATAAATCACCCAGACACATATATTTATGGCTTTCATTATAGCATATACCGCAAATATGATATATAAAATATTAGCTTAATTAATGTTTAAAGTGCTGATTTAATAGAGATAGTCGATAAAAATATTTAAGACAATATGACATAAATATGCCTCCCTTGAGGTTTCCTGCGGGTCAAGAAAGGGAAGCATATTATTTGAAAAACTAGATTATTTATTCTGCTTCATTATCCAGATGAACTAGGACATGAGTTTCAAACCAAATAGGAAGATCACCATCAAATTCAGGGTTGAAAGTCAGGTCTGCCCCATCAGTAACTTCGCAAATATAAGTTATATTGTGATCGGAGGTTTCTGTTGAGTTGTCGAATAGGAACGCTCTATCAGATACTTCGATTGCATCAAGGAGCAAATTCATAGTTCGGGAATATCGCTGTCTGATCTTAATCTCGTCTACAGGATGCCCACCCTCGCTTACTCTAATTCGTACACGGTTTACATTTACTACAGGGTCCTCAGTCGTCACAAAATACAGATAGGTTCTGTATCCATTATCTTTTGCAAAACGCAAAAAATCGATTTTGGATTCATGCGACATGACCGTTTCAAACGTAAAGCTAACTTTAAGTCGTACAAGTTCAAAACGTACAGCCTCTATGATTAAAGAGGCTAAATACGAATTAATAGGATTGCCACTAAAATTGATAGTTGTTCCATCAATAACAGGCTCAGTGACTAAAAAAGGAACTTTGGTTTTAGTGCCATCATCATTCTGTTGGGGAATGGTGGCTTCTTTGAGTGAACCTATAATGGCATGTGGATCAATATTTGTATCAAATTGCGTAAGATCAAGAATGGGGTTTTCTTTAAGATCACGCTCAAGATTATCAGCATTTAAAAACAGTTTGGATAAACGACTATCCAGACCACCAATCATTGTACTTTTTCCTGATCCATTAGGACCTGCGAACATTCTGACTCGTGGTGTTTTTACTGTCATAAATTACTCTGTTGTTTCTAATGTACGTTTTTTAAGTTTGAAAGTGCCACGGCGATTAAATTTGCTTGCCAAAGTTGGGTTGCGTCCAGTCAAATGTTTAACCACTACAGGTTTGCCATTTGGTGATTTACTCACGACTGTATCATTTACCACATACATCACTGTATGGTTTTCAAGAACTGCTCTAAATCTTTGACTAAGAACAGTACCCGCCGCAGTAGCAATGTCTTTTTCATTTTCGATGATTCGGGCTTGAGTTGACATATCTTAAACCTCTCCGTGATCAGGTTTGATAGATAGAGCGATGATTCTTGCACGAATACTTCGTTCTATATAATCAATATATGATTGTTTTGCTTAAATTCCAATAAAGATTATTTACTGGATAGTAATAAAACAATATGCCTATTAAACACGGTATCAGAATAACATAACAACTGTCTTTTATCATTGTGTTGTTTAAACACTACAAACCAATGATGACCCACCCTGCAATTATACAAAAATATACCGCTTTTAAGAAATATATTTATGCAAAAAAATGTAATATATTATTATTTAACAGAGATTTAATTAAATTTTATATAACTTATGAAGCAACATATTTAAACGAGCGTAGCTGTAAGCCAATGGGAAATACTGGTGAGGGGAAAACATTTTTAGGTTATTTGCGGGAGAACTTAGGCGCGTGAGCGCCGTGGTAATGAAAATCGAATTCACAAAGAAAATATCTGTTTTCTTTGAAGAAGAATTTTCAAATTTGTAGGGAACAAATTTAAGAAGAAACTTGCAGGGCAAGTAGGTGGCAGAGGGAATGCCACCGATACCAAGTTTTAAACTAAAATATGGCGACTCTTAGTATTCTTTATTGAATATCGCCATACGATCATCGTGCATTTCACCTTGAGTAACACGATGCGGAACATCTTGGTTACTGTTGAGAAATGGATCGTTGAAGATCGAAGTTGAACTTTCTTCAACTTCTTCGGGATCGACCTCACCGAACTTGATGCCACACGGCGTACAGTATTCGGTTTTGCATTGCAGGGTAGATCGTGGCAGATCAGCCGTACCACAAGCAGGGCAGAAGCGTTTTGAGCAAATGCGATTGTCGTAATCGCCTTCTTCCCAAGCCAATGCGGTAAAACCGACACCATTACCACCAAATACTTTCAAGCCGTTCGCTTGAGCAATTTGAGTGAACTGATCGCTTGAAGTCGCATCACGTAATTGTTGTTGTAGTTCGTTGTTAATCATGTATTTTTCCCCTTAGTTGATTATGTCTAACATTATATAGCATATACCGCAATTATGCTATACCTGTTAGGGTATTATTTATATTTATTTTTAAATTAATCTTGTTAAATCTGATATGCCATAACTCCAAGGGAAATTTAATATTTTTTCTAAAAAACCCTACGGGATTTCGTTTTGCATTTGGGAGGCGAGAAAATATAAAAAAAGGCACTAGAGTTCGCATCTCTAGTGCCTTTATCAGCTCGTTTCGTTTAGAAGGTGTGCATGTAGGCTTCACCACTCATATAGGTCTTTAAGAGCGATTTAGGGATACTCCTGTCATTGCACTCCTTATATATACGCTTAAAGGTTTCAGCATTCGGTTTTTCTTCATCAATCATCATAAGTACCTTTAATAAAATATCATCAAGGGTATCTTCAAACTTGACCAGTACACCGTCCTTGTAGGTTGCAAAGCTCCAATACTCAAAATCATCTTGGAGGTTTGCAATATCACAAGAAATTTTATTTGATGCGATCCACGGCTCAATTAAACCCATTGGAATTGATCCAGAGGTTTTAAATTGGATTTTGTTATCTGCAATAAAGGAATTAAAGCAGTCAAAACGACAATGCCAGAATTTTTCACACCATTCACGCGCTGATGAAACTTGCAATTTATCTTGAACAATTGAAAGGATTTTTACATATTCGGCATGATTAGCTCTTAGAGGATCATGTAAATTAAATTCGTAATCTCTAAGCATTTGTACTTCAAAAGGCATTGGTAGAATCCCACTAAAGCTAAATTCACCTTTGAAATCATCAATCACGTTAGTTGGTGACGCATTGTGCAGAATTATTTTTGAAACTGAATTTTGTAGCATGTTAGCTCTCCAAAGTTGATATATACATTATACAGCATATACCGCAAAAAGGAGATACTTTTCTAAATTATTTTATCATTTAGTTTAAATAATTTTGAGTACAGACAAGCTATTTCAGTCGGGTAAGGGATGGTTAAATATTGGGGGAGTGAGATCGAATGACTGGTTTAATCATCATTTAAAAATGAATAAAAACCGCTTTTATTGCATAAAAACGGCTTAGAAATGAATAAAAATACTCAAATATGAATTAAAACGCTTAAATCTGTCTGTTTCGGGCTTCATTACGGCTCAAAAAGAAATACACGACCAATAATCCAGATGAAATAAACAACAGTGTGACCATGGCATAAATATTGATCGAAAAACTTTCAAAAGGTTGAAGTATCAGGACAGCTACGGCGCAAACTGTAAGCAGTATATCCACGATCAGTACCGCATTTTTCATTAAATATTCCCTTTAAATTAGATGATTCAGCATTTTGGATAATGCTATACGTTTTCCGATGATGGAATTGGAATTTTTACCATGGTTAATGCTTTTAAATTAAGGCGAATGCCTTTTTTGAAGGCTCAGCCGGATAGCGTCAGCATACGGCGCACAAGCGATAGCGCGGGGACCACAGTGAACCCCAGAATTTAAACAATTCTAGGGCCGTTCTGGTGAGTTTGATTGCCTGTGATGACCTCTAGGACATCAGGATTAAATTGCTCAAGCATGATAAGACAATGCTCATAGAATCCGGTGTAGGTTTCCTCACTTTTGCAATAGCTGTAATACACCTTCAATACTTCTCGTGGGACCAAGGCCAGAATAATACTGGCGTTGCAATCCTGCTCAAAAGCGTAATCGCCGTTTTCCATTTGAAATTTACTAAGATCAACCGATTTCAGTTTTTCAAAGTATGGGTGAGTGTGAAGGGTATCTTTAGATACGATAATGCCGCCATGATCCATACAGACAAATACTTCACAGCCTTTAAAAAGGGGAGTACGTGCATAGAGCTTGCCCCATCCAGTAATATTCATTCTAAATCCTCTTTATCAAAGCCCAGACGTTCACGGCGTAGCTCTCTAAGCTGATCCATAAGATAATTGCTGTGATCACGTTGAAAGCAGAACATTACAAAAAGGACAAAGCAACAGCCCCATGCAATGAAAGCTTGCCAGTTAAGTTGAATAAGTGACCCGATGCCGGCCAGAATCATACAGATTAAGAACAGGTTTTGAGGCGCGTTGTTCTTTTTAAAAGTTTTCAGAATATTCAATTTTTCTGGACCTTATTTCTCAAGAGTTGGGCGTTTAACAAAAGTCATTTTAAAGCCATTTTCAAGGGTTAGATGTTCATTGATAGTGGCCTTGATTTGAACAATGTCACCAACTGCCCCGATGAACTTAGACCCACGGTATTTAACCGTTTTTCCGTCCACCTTGAGCGTGTAATCTAGCATATTTCCATAAAAAGACAGATTAACTTCGTACTTGGTGATTTCACCTCTGAATGATACCCGTTGACCTACTTCACCAAAATGTCCGATCTGGCTGTTTTCTTCAATCCGCTTGTCAAAAAGCTTGCGTTCTAGGGCCAGACCTAGAGCTGCTGAGCATAGGGCCTGAAATACCCGATCATTGTCTGTGACCACTTCACCAGTGAACTTGTCGGCTAACCAGAGAATATAGGTTTCAGGTAGCTCGGTAACTTTGAATCCGTTGTAACGTCCAATCGGTGTAATGCCATTTTCGATGTCTTTTAAGCGATCATCTGACAGGGCTTTACGGGATTTAAAGTACTGAGTCGTGTTGAACTCTGGTTCACTTGAAAGGGTTAACTCTACCTGAGCGGCACTGTTACGCGCTTGAATCTGTTCAAAGTACTCTTTGGCTTTGGCAATAGCTTCAACTTTGTCTTTAGATAGATTGCAAATGTAATCATCACGGGAATTACCGGCGCGATCGATGACCATTTTCCGCAGGGTGTAGAAATGTTCTTTTGCACCAGTAGACACATAAAGAATGTGTTTCTCTTTTAGCGGTGCGGCTTTCTTTTTTGCACTCATGATAATTCTCCAAGTTGATGAAATACATTATACAGCATAACCAACATATACCGCAAATATAATATACAGCTTGGAGAATATATTTAATTAAATCCTATTTTCTCTCATTTAACTCTGGGCTTTCTAACCAATCATCCTTGAATGTGTCGAAATACGCTTGAGTAAGGTAATAAGGCTTTTGGACACTATGACGATCTTTATAGTCCTGATTAGACAATGGAGGCTCACCAATGCCGGCCAGACCAAAGAGATGCCGCGCCATATGCTGTTTGTGGACTTCAATTGGAAATGATTTAGCGCCATTCGCTAAAAGCCATATAGTACGTGTTACGCCGTTGTTAAATGCGATGCAGTCATGGCCCTGTTGGACAGACGGGGAGATAAATGCCAGTGGAACCGGATTGAAGTGTGAATTGGCAAAGCCGGCTGCTGCTCGATGGAATTTATGATCATTTAGCATATCTTTAATCAGCAAGCAGTTCACTTCGCGGCGAGTCGGTTGATTTAGAAATTGAGATGATTTAAGCCAGTGATAATAGAATTTTTGAGCATCAACATGTACCACGTAAATTTCATGATCAATGTCATTAAAGGTGCTGTGCATCTGACAGGCTTGGTCATTGGCTAAGGTGATTCCCCATGTAATCCCTTTATGATTGATTGATTTCAGGACTGGAACCGCCGGACACGCAGAACTTGCGGAAAAAGATGCTTCGAGCTGCAAGATTTCTTGTTGTATTGGGTTATTCATAACTGAATATTCCATATCGTTATTTTATAGATTAAGGCCGCGCTATCTTTAGCGTGACCAGTACGTTTGAAACTGTTGATTATTCTCTTGAATGGAAACTAACTTGGTCAGCTCTGATCCGAAATCAGTCAGTACATCTTTTATAGCACTATCTGAGGATTGGCTTAGCTGCCAGTGATCTTTTTGCAAAAAAAGTAATCCAATCTGACTAGAAGGAATATTAATACAGCATGTGTAAGAAGGTAGATTTTGACTTTCGATAAATTCACTAATAAGAGAATAGTGAATACTTGAATTGAACAGATAGAACGAATAATCCTGATTAAACGCACTCACAGCATCACGATTTAAGGCTTGTAGGAGCATGTTGGAAGTAATTGGCACACTTCTATCAAGCTCTGATGCAATATGTCTTAAACAAGCGAAATGGTGCGATCCTCCGGCATTAGCCAGATAGAGCTTTGTATTCCAACCAAACATCATTAGATTTTCACTATTCGGCTCGTGAATGGCCCTGATCTGCTTGTGTTCATAATTGGCCTGAAAATTATGTTCAGTCGGCTCATAGAATCCTGCACAGTCTTTTTGCAAGAATTCCTCCATGGTGCGCCGTTTTGCAATATCTGAACCACTGGCAGCTAATCCGGTGATTTCCTGAATATCGACTGTGGTATGAATAATTTTCTGATCCACCAGTTTAGAAACAGCCGCTTTCAGGCTATCGAAGTCGGTCTGGTCCATGTTGTGAATATTCTGTCTTTCTGCGCTATTCGGATCACAGATTGTATTGAGGCATTTTAGGTTAATTGCCGATTCACAAAGAATATTGTCGCCATTTTCCCAGACAATTTTTTCAGCCTGAGTTTTCTTGAGAATTCGAGCAAAATTTATAGTGGCAAGGCTCAGAGATAAACGTTTAATTGGGCCAAGTGGCATGGTTGAATCCCCAAGATCGTATAATTTGAAAATAATAATATATTATATAGAATATACCGCAGATAAACCATATCTTACTAGAAATTAATAACATTATTTTGCAATAAAATATTAGCAATTTCAGTGTGCTATTGGCTATAGGATATGTGCTTTAAAATTGAAAAAATATCTGACTGAGCTTGAATAACTAGACTCTCCATTTTCACCAGAGGATAAATGGAGAGTCTAGTCTAAGGGTGAGTGATCTAGGACCTAATAGATCAGATGATGGACCACATATTCATCACGGTTAAGATGTCGGATTTCAGCCATCAGGAAGTTTTTCAGCTTGTCATATACAACCTGAACGAATTTTTTAGATTCCTCTGGTTTGAGATCGGCATGGGTTGGGATTTTTATGCTGACCAGTAGAGGCTTTGATTCTTGCTCATAAACCGAATTACAGCATTGATGAATGGTATCCAGTAATTCAGCCTTTTCGATTTCATTAAAATCTTCATTTTTCTGTACAGCTAACTTCTTGTAATCTTCATACCCTTCATGAACTAAAGAAATCTGAACTACTGAGTCTTTAGGAAGTTCTGTAGCAATACCTTGCAGGAAGATATTTAAAACAGCTTCGTCATAATTCGCATTAGACGGATCAATAAATGAGGCAGCAACAAACGGTTGCGCCTGAGTGTCAGATATAACGAAAAAACGTTGATCTTCATCGCCTGAATTCTGCGTTAAAGCCGAAATATTATTCTCGGCCAGAAGCTTATCGATGATTGAGTGTTGGGTGTCCATACGTTTCCTTAAATTTTTATCTGTAATTCTGAAAAACAAGCAATTACCAATCGGGGTAACGTTGCTTTTGACATAAATCACGAATCGCGGTTCGTGCCTGATCCAGAGATTCGGACTGATCCAGAAGCATTTGTACTTCTGAAATACTCACGTTTTCGCCGTCACCGAAATATTGAGTATACGTCATCGTGCCTTCTGGGGTTAATCGACCATGGGACCAACCATAATAAAAATCGCTCCCTTCTTCATGAAAAAGAGAAAAAGGGATTGAATGCTCCATCAATAGGGCGGTTTCCCGCTCCATGTTGGCGTGTTTCACTTCTGAGAAGAAAAACACGGTTAGGCTTTCGTCACTACCGAATGGCCCTGTGACATTTTCATCCACATCAAAATAAAAATGGTTCTTCTGGAATAGTTCAGTGACTTTAACTGCATCCGTAGTTTTAACCGCAATATATACATCTGCTCTATCTGTCGTCATGTCCTGATCCTCAAGCTGCTTTCGATAATTGAAGTACGCCGTCTACAAATTCGAGATCGGCTACAGTGGATTGATCAATCCAATACGTCATTTTCAGGCTGCAAGTCAGTTTTTGATCCTTGATCAGCTTCTTCATTACCTGTAGGGCATCTTTACTCATAGTTTTAAAAGAAACTGTGTTTTCATTGATACGCTCAGAAGCTAAAGCATTGGTATAACTACCCCAATTTTTATATTTCCAGTACGACAGATTATTGATGTTGTACTTGTCGATCATGGCAACGGTCTTTTTGCCGCTTTCATACAGTTGATCAAGGTTTTTATGAGGGAAAGGATAGTAGCCGGCATGTTTAACGGTATCAAACGTGCCATCTTCTTTAAATTTAGACAGGTAATTTACCGTAAAAGAAATGATGTTATTAAGCGATGGGGTATGCAGCTCTGGAATATTGCACAGTACAAAGTACATGTTGTACTCAAATGCTGCTAGAGGGCGTGTTAAACGCTTTGTTAGGAAGTAATAAACTGCTTCGTTGGTCTGCATGTCGCTAATCAGCTCGTGACCTTCTGGAAGGGCTACGATATTCGCAAAGTCCACAAAAGAATCTTGAGAGGCAAGCGCATTAAGAACTGTATTTGCATTGTCTGAATGAATTTGTAGGGTGGTCTTATAGTGACTCATGGGAATAGCTCCAAAGTTGATACCTAGCATTATATCTTAAATGAGCATATACCGCAAATATAAAATACTCATACGCCGTATTATTTTATTATTTTTGCTTTTAAATATTGTGAAATGAAAAGAGTGATTCAGTCGGGTCAGGGATGATTCAAAAATCCGCGCACATGCCTTTTTGAAGGCTTACAGACAGATGCGAAAGCAGATGGCTTCATAGCGTAAGCGTGGGGCAGACGGACTAATTAAAGTCCTAAAGTGGCTTTGCATTTATTGATCATGTTAACCATGGTGCTGACTGGCACATCTTGGCTAATAGTGTGCTGTAAAAGCAGATTAAAACTCTCTATCCGGATTGCCTTGTCTGGGGTCTGGTTGCTACAGGTTTCTAAATCCTGTTTGTGGGCATAGAACATTGCAATTTGCTCAAGTTCAGCATCTCGCGCCTGTTTGTCTGCTTTATTTTGAGCATGAATACTTAAGGCAACTGATCCGAAGGCCAATAGTAGAGCAAGGCTAAGGCCAATAAAGGTAAATAAGTTTTTTCTGTTGTTTGCAACGGTATTCATTAGGATTTTCTCAGTATGTGTATGAGTTAAGTTTAGGATCGGTCGCGCCGTCCGGAGCTGCTTAAGCAGCGTCCTTCTTATTACGAATCATCTGTACATCAAAAGGCACAAAGCTGTTTTGATATTTTTCTTCGATCAATGCCATATCATCAGCATTCAGGCCGACATAGCCTTCTTGCAGGGTTAATGATTCGATTTCTACGGCGAACCAGTACGAGCTAAAATCCAAGTAAACAACACGCTTATAGCTTGGGGTGGTATCAAAGCCCAAAATTTTATGATTTACCCATGATAGGCCGGCTTCATTGGTATACGTTACCAAGTCACCCACTTTAAGATCGATTGGAGAATCTGGAACCACATCAGCCAAAGTGGTTGTGAAACTTTTCACAGTACCGTGAAAGGCTTCTTCATGAAATTTATTAGATACCTGATCTTGGATCAAATAGTCTTTATCAGACATTTTATTGAAGAAAATTTCTGCTGAAAATTTTGGGTGCTTGATTTGTGAAGCAATGCTTTCAATAGACTGAAATTTCATGGTGATTCTCCAAAGTTGATAGTTATATTATACCCTACTTGAGCATATACCGCAAATATAGAATACCAATATCAGTATATTTTTAATAATTCTGCTTTTAAGAATTAAGAATCAAAAAAAAGATGATTCAGTCGGGTAAGGATAATTCCAAAATCCGCGCAATGCCTTTATTGAAGGCTAAGAGCCGAATGCGTTAGCAATACGGCGCATAAAGCGTAAGCGTGGGGTGTTTGAAAAAAAGGAAGTGGATTGGAGAAATGTTACATAAAAAAATCCTGCACTTGGCAGGATTGGAGTTAGGCGATTTAGATAATACGATCAACTTAAGACTTTAAAAAGTGGAGATACGGGCCACATACATTATTTTTCTTGGTTGCGTAGCTTCTTGGCCGTACTGGTCAAATCGTCATAGGCAAATTGAATGGCATGTCTGATAGCGAAGTAGACTGCAAAAATCAAGGCAGCGTAGACCAGACCAGTAAAGAGAAACAGTAACCAACTAAACGGCGGTACATGGTTGGTCAAAGCACCAGAAGGCAAATACTTGTCACCGATGAAAGCCATCACGACAGATAAGAAAAAATAAGCCAGAAAACCACCAGTCTTACTTTTAACAAGCACCTTAAGCATGAACATGCTGTTGATCTCCAATCTATATAGGGGGAAGTGCTACAGGCGATCTATTCACCTGTAGCCATCGGATTAAAACTGTTTAGCCATCACGACCATGAGAGAGCGGAATACTTCACGGCCTTGGGCGAAAGGTAGACCTAGAAAGTCAGTGACAGTACTTTCAAAATTGGAATCTTCAATCGCTTTGGACCAATAGATTTTACGGATAATTTTATTGCCTTCTAGGAATCGGATATTCACGCCGTTTGAAACAATCACCTGAATTTTCTTGGCTGCGGCCGAATCTTTGATTTCGCCTACAATTTTAGTGTAGCCGTTTTTGGGTTGACGGAAGGTGGCTAGGTTAACTGAATCAGTCCAACCACTGAACTCTAAGTCTTTAAGGAAGCTTGCTTTCAATGCGTCTTTTAACATGGTGTATCTCCTAAGTTGATAGATACATTATACACCAGTTAAAGCATATACCGCATATTTAATATATAAAAATATGTATATAATTGTAAATAAAAGGAATTAAAAATATATATTGTCTGGATTCGTTCCTTAATAATCAATCAGAAACGCCGTGGATTGGCATTATATGACACTGGCCCTCGGGGAAATATAAAAGGCCCATATCGTTAAATATGAACCTTTATATTTTAATAACAATAACTTAACCTAATTCTAGGGGTGGCAAAATGTTACACCCGCAAAAAAGGTCTAAGACAGGATTTTATGAACCAAAGCTGTAGACAGGATTGTTTTGCCATTTATCTGGTTGATATAGACGTAATGCAGTTGAGGTGTGACCTCGGTAAACCACTTAAACACGCTTTGAACCATGATGGCTGTGTCCAGATCATAGATATAACCATCAGCAGGGGTTTTGTTGGTTGGAGCCTTAAGCACGCTAAAACCGAAGCTGTTGCGATCGCCGTTGACGCTATCGAACTTGAACTTGAACTTATTGATGAATCCTACTTTATCGCATTTCTCGTACCAGAGAGCGTAACCCAAAATTTCGGGAGTACTGGAAAGCTTTAGACGGGTTTCGAGATCGGTTGAGTTTTCAAGTTTAAGCATAGTAGTAAACCTTATTAGAAAGTAATGAAGCTTTTAGAAATACTGCCATCTGATAGATAGTCTTTTTGTGGTTCTGGCCTGTATCAGCAAACATAATCATTTCTGATCTGTAGACAAGCAAAAGGCTCTACAAATAGAGCCTTCGATGGAAGCTGAACACTGATCCGGCCAATGACAAAAACATAGTCAAAAATAGGCTTAACCATTTTTATCAAAATTTTGCATGGTTTCATTGATGATGGACTGTATCTGATCCATGGGAATATTCTGTTTTTGTAAAGCTGCGGTCATAGCAAAAGTCATGTGAGCTATGGCATCACGGTAGCCATAATTATATCCCTCGGCGTGAGTAAGATCGAAGGTCAGTTCCAGACGGTTAACGATTTCCTCTGTAATGGAGCCTTCATTTTTTTCAGCAATAACGTTCTCGATCTTCTTTTTAAGACTGACTGGCATTCTAAAATTGACCTGAGTGTATTGCTTGCTCATGACTTAAATTGTTCTGTAAGAAAGAAAACAACATCATAAATCAATGTAGACAAAAGTGTATATGTTAAAGAATCATTACGGGCCAATTTTGCTTTTAAATTAGACCGATTGGATAAAAAAAGAAAAAATGCTTGGGACAAAAATTTGAAAACGGCGGCCAGTGCATATGAATACATGAAATAAGCTGTGTCATAGCCTTCATGTGTATAGGTAGACATATATACCAATCTCTATATAGGGAGAGATATAAGGTCTGATCCTGTATCTGGATCACCCGAAGCAGATCATAGGAGAAGGACATAAGCATGAGGAAGTGATAAGTACGCTATATAAGGGGAAAGACATAACCTGATTCCGATATAGGGGGAATACACATACGGCGTAGATCAAAATCAAAAGGAACATGGTTGGCCGGCTGTAGATCGGATCACCCATTGCTATGCTCACGCATAGAGTGAAGAACACCGCTCTCGCTCATACCAAGATAAACATTGTTCGGGAAAAGAGATTGATCTCCTATATAGCAATTCCCTGTTAGGGGTTAGATCAATATAGGGGGAGATAGATAACTATGATCCATCAATAGGGAACTAAGGTACTAAGGTAGGGAGCAATAGAAATACATAGGGAACTATATAGGGGAATATAGGTAACTATACGAATGGATATAGCTACCTATAAGTTTAGCCATGAAGTTTATTCAGAATGGATTCAAAATTTTCATAGCGTTTTGGTTCAGACATTTTCTCAAACTGCTTTAGGGCATCGAAGTATCGTTTTCTTAAGGTTTCATAAGAGTGTTTAGCTATTAGTTCATCACCCCACTCTAAAGGATGGAGTGAACAAAAAGCTAATTCGTTAAAAGCATTGGTTGAAACATGATTTAACAGGCAGATGTAACCTATATCCATATAGTCAAGAAAATCACTTTTTAATACTTTTCTTAGGTAGGCCATACTTAATACGAGATGGATGGGGTCTAAGGTCACACGATGTTCGTGATATTGATGGAACCCAGATTTATCGAAAGGACTAAGCATCAAGCTTGGAGGCGCACCATAGGAAACGTGAGTATTTTTCTGCGTAGAAAGACTGGCTTGAATGAGCTGTGAAAATTCGGAAAGGAATTCGTTATCCTCTAATCCTAGAAGGGGTGTAGCAATAACCGAATTTATTGTCATATGAAGATAACGGTAATCGCTAAATGTACCCCATATCTCAATAGCATCCCTTGGTTCTGAAATAATGTAGTTGAACATAAGCCTACTTACTAAATAAATCTTGCTATGAATGATATAGCAATTCTGCTACATGCAGAAGATGAATCAAAACAGCTACCAGAAAAAAGATAGTCCTTAAAAGCCAAAGCTTATTCAGTCGGGAGTCGAAATAGTCAAATCTCTATATAGGGGAATGTATCTATATAGGGAGAGATAGACGGTAGATCAGGCAAGCCAAATAATGTAATAGACCATACGGCGTAGGATAAGTTTGGAAAGTGAAGTCCCAAATCAAGTTGCCTAAGCATGGTATAGGAGAAGAAGATTAGCGTTAGCGGAAGTCAAAACTCTAGGGAGCGGAAGCGAACCCACAATCACTTTGCTACTCAATCTGATCAGTTGCGATCGGAACATTAACCAAAATGATAATAAATATTTAATGCTTAAAACGCCGTAGAGGGCAAATAAAAATATTCAAATTAATAAACTAAGCATCAAAATAATAATCTTATATACACTTAAAATTAGTCTAAATAGTCTAAAGCAACCACAAGGTATAGGAGGTCAATTCAAAATATTTACGACCACGGCGCAATTCCATGAAAGAGAAAAAAAGAAATGTTTAATTAATATTCAGCAAATTTCAGTTCAATCAGTACTGAAAAAAGACGGCGTAAGGACATCTCAATTTTCATCAAAATGGACTGCTGCATCAGATCAAAATCAACAAGAAAAAGAGGCCAAATTCACCTCACAAAAGTTGAGTCAAAGAAGCGTCAATTTCATCATGCCACCAGAGTAGTAATCGAGTCATTCCAGAACCAAAACGCCGTCATTCTTCATCAGGTTCTTACCCCAACATAGAGGACAATACATCAGGCTACGGCGCACCCGATCTGGATCATTGATACGCTCACGCGAAGGAATCAGCTCACGCTGATATAGGGAGTACTAAACCATTTCCCTATAATAAGATTAAACCTCCTAATAATAGATCGACCGATTATAAAATCCTAAAAAGTCATTCTGATGGTTCTGCTACCGATTATGGAAATAGGACGGCGAACATTTTTTTATAGAAGTCTATGTTATCGCTATAGCATTCTATAATCCCAAATATAGGGAACCATACCACTATCTATAGGGAGCTATAACCTGATCAATAGTGAGCTATAGGATTTAATCTAGGGAACTATAATAATTTATATTGTGGACTATAGAAGGGCATTCATCCAAAGGAAAAAGCCCAAGCATAAAATGGTTTTATATTCACGATCTAGTAGAAGTCACAATGACCATAAACAGTGTTAGCGCATTTATGGCAGCCGTGAGGCGATATACAATGAATATTTAATTAGATCACTTGAGATAATCAGAATTACTTAAGCCAATATTATAGGTAATGGATTTATTTCAGGTAGCGAAAGCGATTATTCATCAATTAAAGATAATAAAGCGTTAGCACTCAAAAAGTTACCAACTAGAACAGTCATAAAAGTATGGAAGAAATTCAAATCTATTCAATAGTTTAGACTTATGAAATTGGTTACGCCGTAGAGGTGCCTGAACAAAGTAGGAAACTGGCAAGAAATTAAGGCAAAAGTTACCAAGTAGAATGAGGAATTTGGGGATTCAGGAAAACCACATCTTATGAGGCTTAGAAAGGTAAGTTACCAAGTAGTTTCACTTTGAAATGAAAGAACTTGGTAACTTAGGGTGCAGCACTGGTTATTTATTATTCAAGATTATATTTAGAACGTGTCTGAGATTAATCTTGGGTCCATTTCTTTATGTTGTTCGATAAAGTTTTCCACTTCTTTATCGGAAGGCATAACAATACGGTCAGGTTTATTCGTATCGTGCTTCTGGATTAATGAATTTAATGTTGCAGGGGAAGCCTTCATTAATTCAGGATTTTTATTTCGTAGCGCCGTCCGTAATTTCTTAAGCCGTTTTTGATTATTCTCACGTTGCTCTTTATTAATTTCAATCATAATAGTTTCATTAATACAAGCCTGTTGGAACTCTTTAAAGTTCTTATATGGCACAGGGGAATATCTCACATAATGCAACATTTGTGGAAATTGCAACTTATTGAAAATATTAGGATAGTTTTCTTTAACGATCTTTTTGACTCGGCCAGAAATCTTCCCAATCTGGTGACGCACCCCATGAAAGTTGCCACGGGCATACAGTCGGCGCATAGCATCTTCAAATTGACTTGGGCGAGTTGGGATCAGCGTGATCTTGCGTTCAATATCTGTACCCATTTTCTGCAAGAATTCGTTGTTTAGATACCAAGTAAAACGGAAACGCTTCTTAGATTTCCTTTTAAAAATATGTAGATACTGGTTATTCGTGCGATTCAGTAGCTTGGTTAATAGCTTGATTGTATCGTTGTAAGAAGTGCCTTCTTCGACCGTTACGCCGTATTGTTTCTTAAGGATGCTAATAGCCTTCTCTTGGTTATATTCAAGATTATCTGCATCTTTCATATAGAGAAAGCCGAAGTTTTCTTTAATAGCTTCGTATTTTTTTTCTTCGGTTTGGGATAGTTTCGAGCCTAAATCAAGACTGGTCTTAAGCCCATTAATTGACTTAAATGACAGATGATCCATGTTGTTTGCAATGGAAGGATCGATAGGAATGCCATAGTTAAAAGGGAATAAATAGTCGTTATCGATATTGTCCTTTAGGTCATCATAAGAAATGTACAGACCTAAAACGTATTCACCAAACTTAAGGTACTCAAGTGGATTTCGGGTAATGATAGGCTTCAAGTTTTCTTGGGCCATCAGCTTCTCATTGAGCTTTCTGATCTCATCCGATTCTTTGACTTTGCTTCGAGATGATTTACGGAAGCCAGTAGTCAGCAACCAGAATTCAATCTCGCCTATGTGAGAAGGGTTGTAATGAATAACTAAGGTCCAAACAGGTAAACCATTACGTGCTTGATACTGGCGTTCATTCTGATCCTGATCCAATTTGTACTTATCAATTAGTTTTGGGATAACAGCATTAACGCTATTAATTGGAATTTTTCCATTCATCCAATAACGGCATCCTGCCATGGCGACCGCATTCATGAGCGCAGATAAGCAGTCAGTTTTCTTAATGCTATAAGTGATCATATTTTGTTCAAACCTTAGTAAATTTGGTTGAAGCATAAAAGCGACACCATGTTTTACAAAAAGAATAAGAGAAATTTTGTTTAAAATCTATCTTTTTTATAAGGTGAATGGTTTATCTGTAAATAAGAGTTCCTGTGAATTCCTGTGAATTCGTGCTGATAAAGGTTTTGAGGGTTGTTTTTGCGGTTTCAGTGGCATATCCTGTGCTTGCCAAACATGATTTTTTTGGGGGGATGTGAGTAGTGTCCTTACCAAAAATTTCTAAACTCTTGTCGATAGGTTTTATGTGCATGTGGCAGCCACCACATTGCTAAAACTCGCAAAGCTGCGTGCGTCCGAAAGGTAGCTGGCGCGGCTATGAAGGGCACTGGGCGGTGAAATTCCGCTCTTTGACCCAATCCTGACAGCATGTAAGAAAAGGACTGCTTTTAAGCTGATCTGAGTATTTATATGTAATCGTTGGGCGACATAGAAACGGGAATCTAGGCGACTAGATCAAACCCTGTCTAATGGAGAGTGTGAGTAACTTCAAGGAATGATAGTTGCGTTAATAACACCTATTTCATGCTTCAATTTTTACGAAGGGCATGATGTATGGCGCACAGGTGGGCTGCTGAGAATATCGTGAGGTATTAGGGAGTTTGAGGAGAAATCTGGATAACTCTGGTACTCAAGGATTGACTTAAATGACTTGTCGAGATGACATTTTAAGTTGGTTGGTGAGATCGTTGGATAGCTCAAGCCTGTAACGGTGACACGTAAAAGATAATGTCATCAAGATATTAAGACTGCATTAATTAAGTTTAATGTGGTCTTTTTTATTATTGGTGTGTGCATTATTAAGTATGTTGCTTTGCGTAGATCAAGTGCTTTACCCACAATGAAGTCGAATAACGGTTAATAATATGGGTTTTTGGAACTCTTACTGTAGAAAGATGGAATAGCTGTTATTTTGTGGAGTGGATAGGCGTACTGATCGTTTATTAATACTGATTTATTCAGTTAATAGACAAAGACCATTATGACTAATATGGGAATCTCTCAGGTCGATTATTATACAAGGTGGCTCCTTGATATAGACTGTTTGAAGCGAAAACCTACCTTGAGTGGGCAATAAGTTTTGATTAATGAGAGAGGGAGAATTGTTGAGTAGACTTTATATATATTAATCACTCTTTAAAGAGATGTTTGATTATATAAATCCAGTCACTTCGAGCGAATAAAAACGTAAGCGGTGATGAAGCGAAAGACAATGCGGGAAATATTTAAAACCAAAGACAAGGGTTTTTAAAAGCGAGGTGTGGCAGCCTCAGTATCTATGAAATGGTACAAACTTTTTTGGCGTGGAAGAAAATCAAACCTATTACCCAAATATTAACGTGGCTGTTAATAGTTGTGGTATTTGATGATTATTCAGTAAGAAGCATTAACGGTGGCTCCGTTGTTGGTTCACGCCAACCAAATATCTTAGTTATTACTCAAACATTAATTTAATATTAATGTTGAATTAATCGCTACTAGCTATTTTTTTTAGCGGTGACGTTATTAAGCAGTAAAGTTGTTTTGCTAGCGGAATAGTGTTTTAGCGGTGACGTATTTGATCTGGGTTTTCATCTAGCGGTCCAAATGTGACTTAGCGGTGACGATGACTTATCTAGTCAAAATACTAGCGAACCTGTACTTAGCGGTGATGGAAAACATCTTGCTTTGTAACTAGCGGAAAAATGGTATTAGAAAGTCGTAGTTGTGGAACTAAAACACAACCGAAGTTTGTATCAAACTCAGTGGTGATGACAGTCGGGCATAAGCTGTCTGAACGGTTTGAGATTCGCTTCCTTTGCTCAGCAAAGAAGATGTCACAAGTTGATAACTGTGAAAGCGTACCAATACGTTTTATTGGCGTTAGGCGGTTACGTGAAACTCCAACATAAGCCCTGTTCTACATCAGTAGACAGGGCTTACCTTTTTCTATTAATTAAAAATTAATATTAAAAGAATGTTTATTATTAAAAATATTAAAATTACTATAAATAATATTTAAAATTAAAAAAATAACGATTATACTAGCCTTAATGATTTATCAAACATTATATAATTAGGTTTTAGAATGTTTCACAAAAGTTTTATTTTACCTTTTGTTTTTCTAACAACTACTGCATTCACCCAGACGGTAAGTGCAGAAATTCTTATCGTGCGTAAAGAAACCTCTGTACCTGATGCTGTCAAGTCACCGTCAGTACCTTCTGTTGCGCCGGCAAACTTTGCTGCCTCTAGCACTGTACCTGATGCTGCAAAATCAACATCTGTACCATCAATTGCGCCGGCAAACTATGTTGCATCTAGTTCTGCACCAAAGCTTGTATCGGCATCTGTAGCAACATCCATTAATGATCCTGCCAATAAATCTACTTTAACAACTACTACTCAGAAGCAGTTAATGGGAAGCGTGGCTACCCAAGAATTTAAAGCTCCGAACTATGCAACATCTGTAAGTCCTGTTAATTCAAATACCTTTAATAAAAATATTCCTCAGTACAGCAGCTCTATAAAGCTTCGTAATCCACCTCCTTACGTTGGTTGCTTCTACACTTCCTCACGCAAATACGGTGTGCCAGTTGATCTTTTGATGGCTATTGCACAGACAGAATCTTCATTTCGACATGACATTAAAGGTCAACTTGGTTGGGGTGCTGATCATGGCCTGATGCAGATCAATGATTGGTGGGTTCCTCGCCTTCGTAAAAAATTCAATATCACATTAACTGATCTTTATAACCCTTGTACCAACATTGAAGTGGCCTCGTGGATTTTGGCTCACAATTTTGTGCAGTTCGGTTATTCGTGGCGTGCTGTGGGTGCATATAACGCTGTTACCGAATATAAGCGCGTGCGCTACATCAACAAAGTTTCAGCAAACCTTAAAAAACTCCATGCGGGGCAACTATGATTTTTATACGGATGCTGATCAGTGCAGTAATCGTTCTTCTGTTTGTGATTTATTTCACCTACGTCATGTTAACTACAGATTCTTGTGAACGTATCAGTCGGGCAACCAAACCTATTCAATTGACGACCGATTTTGTGAATGTACTTGCTAAGCCATGGGCTGAACCAGAAACACTTCAATCAATTGACAATTGGAGTGCTAGAACCCGATTACGTGCGGCAATTTTATTTCGCATTCAGTTTTACTCCGAATCAGTTCCACCAGTCGTATGTGATTGGGATGCTTATAAGGACCGTGTTCTTGGAACAGATAGTTCACTTTCAGAAAAAGATGATGAAGTGAAACAAAAGCAGGGGTTGAATGATGAATGATTTTTTAAGACCAGACTTCTTCAAAGATGAAACTCTTACTGATGAAGAATATTTAAAGCGTGGTGGTGCTGATCGCATCCCTGATAACTTCATTGTTGTGGATTCAACAAATAAGAATGAAGTATTCGCGGTCAATTACTTAAATGAACTTTTTAAAGTGATGATGGAAAGCAAAGTTTCCGATATTCATTTGGAAAGTCAGGAAGTAGGAAATCTTTGCCGTGTTCGCCAAGATGGTATTCTTCATAAATATGGCCGTTTGCTTTCTGATACCGAATTTTCTTTCATTCGTAAGAAAATTTATTCTCGTGCAATGATTGAAGAATCATACGCAAAAAGTAATGCTGTTGATGCTCGTGCATGGTTACGCTATGGCAATAAACTTGATTTGCGTATTAGCTCACTTCCGACTGTAGCAGGATATACCATTGTTATTCGTCTACTGGATCAATCAAACTCAGGTCGTAAACTTGAAACGATTGAAATGACGGATGCTACTCGTGAAGCAACGCTCGATGTGATTAATTCGGCTCATGGTTTGGTACTGATCACTGGCCCGACTGGTTCTGGTAAAACTTCTACGCTTTATAGCTTTCTAAACGAAATTAACTCACCAGAGCGTAAGGTTTTCACTGTAGAGGACCCTGTTGAATACACCATTCAAGGTGTTCAACATATTAATGTTGATCGTAATATTCCTTTCGCACGCGCACTTAAAAGCGCATTACGTCAAGACCCTGACATTATTCTCGTTGGTGAAATTCGTGATAAAGAAACAGCGAAGATTGCGATTGAGGCTGCTCAAACTGGTCACTTAGTTTTATCTACACTTCATACCAACTCATCAGTCGGTGCAATCTCTCGTCTAATTGAATTGGGTATTGATCCCGCACATATTAATGAAACCTTGCTTGCTGTTAGCGCACAACGTCTGGTGCGTAAATGTAAAGATGCACGCAACATGGACCATCCAAACAATCATGAAGCTGATTGGCTGCGTAAAAACGGTTATACAAAATATATTCGACAAGCTTTCGGGCGTGGCTATTCAAAAGAAAATTATCAAGGCCGTCTACCAGTAATTGAATTCTTGGTCATTAACGATGAAATTCGTGAGCATATAGCTGCACACGACATTACTCCAATTTATGAACTGGCTCGTAAGCAACCCCAATATGAACCATTATCTGAGGCATGTTTACGTTTAGCCATGGAAGGTAAAACTTCTCTTGAAGAAGTAATCTCAATCAGTAAATCAAAATCTGGTTCTTCCATGGACGGTATGTTACTTGGCGATCGTCTACTTTCTTTAGGCTATATCACTGACTACCAACTTTCATATGCACAAAGCATTCAACGTTCAACGTCAGAAGTGAACCGTAAAAAGCTCTCAGAAATTATTCTTGAACTTCATTACTGTTCCCTTGAGCAAATCAATGAGGTGGCAGATGCGCCTGATGCTTAAGAAATCTGTACTAGCAATAGGCTTGATTGCTTTTGGTACTGTGATTCATGCACAAGATAACCTTCTGCAAACGGGTAAGGCGACTGGTATTGATCCAAAAACAAGTCAAAAAGTTGATGTGCAAATCTTTGGCCGTACAAGTGTACAGAACGAATTTAATGTAATTCGCTTCTTCTTTACTTATACCTGTGATTACGGCCAGAAGTACGATGCTGAAATGGCACAGTGGTCAAAAACACTTCCATCAAAATTCAAATATGTTCGTGTTCCAGTAATTACTCAAGAACCTAACTCTACTGTGGGTGCTTTTGCTTATTACGCTGCCTTCCAGACTGATAAGACCAAAATTAACTTATTCCAACAACATGCTTTTAATTTAATTAAAACATTAGGAAAAGACCCATCTGACCAATGGACATATTATGAAGCCGCTAAACGTGCCGGCTTAAACCTGACTACATTCAAAAAACATTGGGGAACACAACGTACTGTTCTTCTGGTGAAAAATGCCGTGATTTTGGGAGCCAAATATAAAGTGGATTACACACCAACTTTAACTGTTGGGGGTATTTACACCCTCACTCCTGAACCAATTGCAGAAAGTAAAACCTCGTTTATCGATTTTGCTAACGCAATCACTTCTAAATACATCGCTGAAAATGGAGTAGCAATTCGATGAACACTAAATACTTAAGCGGTGCGGTACTACTTGCAATTGCTTCTTTATATGGATGTGCAAGCAAAGCACCAGTACCAGAATTAAAAGTCGAAACAATACCACAGCCTTCTTTCAACATTTTGAAAGTTTATGTGGACAGTGAAGTTGTTCGCGTACAAACCACAGAACAAACTGTAGTGTGCAATGGCTGTGATCAAGTATCAGCAGGGGTTCAAGAAGAAGATGATGTTATCTGGATTCGCATGGTTCCTGCACCAGAAGAAACGATCATCGATGCTAAACACTTTGACTTTGATAAAGCTAAGTTAAAAGGCGATCTGTCTAAATTGCTTTTGATTTCAGAAAAAATGAAAGCTGATCCTACTTCTATTGCCAACATCGTAGGCCATACAGATTCAATTGGTAAGCAGAGCTATAACTACAAGCTTGGTTTAAAGCGGGCAAATGCAGTTAAACGATGGTTAGTACAGCAAGGTATTAACAGTAATCGAATCATCACAAGTAGTAAGGGTGAAACACAGCCGATCGCTACAAATAAAACTCGTGAAGGCAGAGCTTCAAATCGCCGCGCTGTTCTCACAATCAACGTTACTGAATAAAAGGGGAAACTCATGGCCTTAACTCAAATTGACATCCCTGATTCTATCGATGGTCCACCATTCTTGTTGGTGTTTGAATCGGACGAACTCAGTATCTATGTAACGATCGTCTTTGCTTGTCTATTCACCAAGACAAACATGATTGTGATGTGCATTCTCCTTTACGCATTTTCTAAGCTATATGTGAACTACAAAAAAAGATCGATGGCCGGCTTCTATATTCATTATCCGTATCGTTGGGGGATTGTTCCGTTGAATTCTTATTTTAAAAATGGATCGATTATGGAGTACAAGGAATGAAATTTAGTTTATTCAACGGAAATTGGGACCTTAGCCATAAAGTAGCTATTGTTTCATGCTGCGCTAACGTAATTCTCGGGGCGACTGTTTTAGTTCAGTCTTGGGGTCTGGCGACTAAACGTGAACGAGTAATTCTTGCGCCTCCTACAATTGATCAGGTTTATCAAATCCAGTATGACTCTGCGAATACAGCCTATTACGAATCTTTTGCTGTAGTTATTGCGGGGATTATTGGTCAAACCACGCCTCAAAATGTTGATAACACGATTAAGACTTTAAACCAGTTTTTATCTCCTGCTTTACAGCGCCAGATGTCTGAATCTTTAAGTGCATTAGTAGCCAAGCTTCCAAAAAGCAACTTCACTTCATGGTTTGTACCTCGTGAATCATCTTATGAAAAGCAAACAGGTAAGTTATTCATTTCAGGTAATTTGCATTCTTCTTTAACAGGGGCAAATGTCCAAGCAAAACCTGTTGTTTACGAGTTCATTATTAAGATGCAAAGCGGAAAACCTATCGTTACGTTCTTCGATAGTTATGAAGGCTCTAAGCCACGTACCTTGTCTTTATTGCGTAAACAAGAAAAGGCCGAAGCACAAGCTCAAGGCATAGCAGCTAAATAATAATTGGAGAAATTAAATGAAACTTAATAAGATTTTTATTGGTTTAGCTGTTGCAGTAGGGATGTCGGTAACGATCCCGATTGCTTCGGCTGATGGACAAATTTTCAGAAATGCGAAGGATATTCCTGCACCTTCAAATGGTGGGAATAATAACTATATCCCATTACCGCAGACCCAATATCAACCTGCCCCGAATTTACCTGCTAATTTTCAGTCGGGTGGTAATGTGCGTACTCAGGTTGCACAAATGCCGCATAGCTCATTGACTAATGCTTCAATGATTGCTCAACAGCCCATTTCACTTGATCAGGCAAACCTTAAGCAGCAAACAGTTCAAATTTCTAATGATGATACGCATGTTGTTCCTGTATCTGCATCGAATATGAACCGTATCTCAACACCGTTTCGTAACCCGATTGTGTTGGTTAATGGCGGTGCTAAATCAAAAGTAGTCGGTCAAGATGTTTTTCTTGTCATGGAAAGTGATCAGCCAATTGGTATTTTCATTCGTGAAGATGACAATTTAGCAAATAACAGTCCTGTAGCCTCGTTAACCTTGGTCCCGAAAGCTGTACCGCCACAAAATATCTCTATTGTTTTAGAAAATTCAATGAAAGAGCGACTAACAAATCCAAATGGCAAAATTGCTTCGGATTACACAGATGTTATTCGTCAGACGTTGGGGATGATTGCTCAGAAAAAACTACCAGATGGTTATTCTCGTTCAAATGTGAATGGAAAAGTGCTTGCTCGTATTGGTGCAGTCACGTTGCAGCCAAAAGCAATTTATTCAGGAGTTGAACATAACGTTTATGTCTACTCAGCCAAAAACGTGACTGGTCAATATGTAGAATTGAGTGAACCTTCATTTTGGCACAAAGGGGTACGAGCAGTTGCTTTTGGTGAAGGCAAAATCAAATTAGCTCCTAATGAATCTACTGAAATCTTGATCCTTGCTGATGTTGGCAATGGCGAAGATTCAATTTACGACTAATCGGAGCCATTACAATGAGCATGAAAGAAAAACTTCAAACTAGCCTTGCTGAATATAAGCAAAAATGGAATGAAACTGATCCGACTAAACGCCGAATTATCATGGCGGTTACATTCATTTCCCTTTTATCAGTACTTATTTTCTATCTGGGCGATCAGCGTGAAAAAGAAAATACAGAAAAACGTCAAGATGCAATTAATCCAAAAACGGAACTTCAAACAACTAAACTTGTTCAACCTAATGTTGGTGAAGTCGGGATTGATGATTTACGTGGTATGACTCAATCAGAATTAGAACGTCAACGATTGCAGCAAGAAGCCTTGATTCAAAACCAAGAGCAGATTGCTAATGATTATAAAAGTGGTAATCAAGCTGTAGGTCAAACTGTATCTGATCTTTCTCGTCAGTTGGCTTCTGTAACTGACGAAGTAAAGCAACTTAAATTAGGCAATCAATCAGGTGGTGCTAATGGTGTGTCGCTGCCACCATTGCAGGGTATCGATCCTAATTTAGACCAAGCTTATCAAAATCAGAACGCAGGAAGTGTACCAGATATGGGGCAAGCGCCAATGGCTGATCCTTCTTTGAATTCTGTACCTGAAAACTCTATTGATGCCCGTCCAGTTGAATCATCTGATCCGTTTCAGATTATTCGTAGCGGTAAAGATGCAAGTAAATTTCAAAGTAATGGCTATCGTAGTAGTAGCAACCCGAATGCAAAGAAAGAGGATTTATCCATACAGGCTAAATTGCTTATCTCCCATGGTCTACCAACAGGAAGTATGATCCAAGGCGTTTTAATTAATGGTATGGATGCAACAGCCGGACGGGGAAAGGGTAATGCGGTTCCTGCATTGATACGTGTAAAAAAGGATGCAGTCTTGCCTAACCGTTATATTCAGGCTGTTAAAGAATGCTTCATCATTGTATCGGGTGTGGGTAACTTGGCTACTGAACGTGCTGAAATGCGTGGCGAAACTATCTCTTGTATCTTTAAAGATGGACAAATTGTTGATGGTCCAATTTCAGCGTGGGTGGTAGGTGAAGATGGTAAATCAGGTTTACGTGGTCGTGTAGTATCAAAACAAGGTTCTGTGATTGCACGTTCCATGGTAGCCGGTGTACTTGGTGGCTTTGGTAAGCAAATGGCTCCTACTACGGTCCCATCCCTTGATATTTCAGGTGGCGATGAAACCCAATACCAAGTTCCAAATTTAGGTAATGCTTCAAAAATGGCTGTAGCTAGTGGTGTTGGTAGTGGACTTGATCGTGTAGCGAATTTTTACATGGATTTAGCTGAACAAATGGTTCCAGTGATTGAAATTGACGCAGGCCGTCAAGTTACTCTGATTTTAAACAATAAATTTAACGTATCTAAAGCAACTCAAGGAAACTAATAATGAAAATTCAAACTTTATTAACCGTCAGTGCTTTAGCTGCTTTGATGACAGCTTGTACAGGTATGCAATCTAAGTATGGATGTTCTGGATTGCCAGATGGGATCGTATGTAAATCACCAATGCAAGTTTATGAACAAACTAATAGTGATGACCGTGTAGCAGTTTACCAATCAGATTTGCAAGAAGATTCTGGTCCTAAGTCTAAATACGACAAAGGTTCGTCTAAGAAGAATCAACCAACGTCACAAGCTGAGCAGATGGTTAACTTATTTGCTAAACCACAATTTCAGGCTGCATCTTCACCAATGCCAGTACTTGAGCAACCAAAGGTTTTGCGTATCTGGGTTGCTCCGTGGAAAGACGAAAATGAAACTTTAAATTGGTCATCGTATTTATTCACTGAAATTACACCTCGCCGATGGAACTTCGGGGATTCGGTAATGCGTAATACGCCTGTTACTGCCCCTAACCAAGCTGATTATATGTCACCAAGCTCTACAACGCCGGCAACAGGCGGTGATTCTAGTCCTGCAAATGCAGAAGCTCAGGAAATTATTAACAGTGCAAATTCGGGACAACAGGGGCAGGCAAATTCAGCACAAAACCTTTCTCCTGAAATGCAGCGACAACAGCAATTGGCTGAAAATGGTAGCTTCAATTAAAGTTTGAATTAATTAAAAAAACCCGATTAATCGGGTTTTTTTAATTTCATAATATTACTATTAATAATATTAAAACATTTCCATAATTTTTTTATAATTTATCTAGTAAAATTAAAAAAACTATGTAAAATTAATAATTGCAAGTTTGAGAGTCTTGCACAAGAATTTTAGTCATTAATAAGGAATTACCATGGAATTAGTTCAAAAGAAATTCAGCATTGCTGATTTTGCTTCTCAGAAAGCAGCACGTTTAATGTCATATATTACTTTAGCTGTAGCTACCGTAATCATGTTTGCCATGATTAACGAATCAATGGCTATTTCAGTAACAGACCTTGAAGGAACATCGGGTACTGGTGCAGCAGAATCTGGTACTGTGATGAATACGCCAGTACTTTGGGTAATTAACTTCCTTGAAGGTACAGGTGGTTTATTCGCTACTGTATTAGCATTTGTTATGACTCTTTATGCTGCTGTTATTGCTAAATCATTGATGGGTATCATCATTGCAATCGGTATCGGTATCGCTGCTGTATTCGGTCCTGCAATCTTGATGTCTATCTTCGGTGCGATCATCTAAGTACAAAAAAAATAAACTCGCCATTGGCGAGTTTTTTTTTGCTTGGAGAAAATTTTAGCAATCCAAGAAATATCATTAAGTTAACGTTTGCCATAATTAAAAATAAATATTAATAAAACATTATATTTTTGTTTGGATATTTATAATAAAATAATTATAATAATTAAAATATTTTATATACAAATTCGGATGTATTATGCAAACCAAAGCTTCTATCATCGATAAGATGCTACACCGATACAGTCTGTCATCTTTAACACCAGTAATTAGCCCAACCGAAGATCATTTTTTTTACTGTGAAAATAATAAAAAGCAGTCATACGTTGGTGCTTGTTTCTTGGCAACGCCTTTAAATGGTATGGATGATCAGGGCTTCAACCTCTTTGTGAGTGCTATCTCGGTAAAGCTTCCACCGAATTCTATTATTCAAATTCAGCAAGCTGCAACTAACCATGTTGATGACCAGATCGATAGTTATTATGAAAATAACTATAATTCAATTAAAAATAATCATGGATTAAATGCAAAGCAAAAAGAAAACCTTCATTCGATCGTTTTAAAACGTACCGAATCATTAAGACAAGCTAAAATCACGCCGCCGGTTCCGGCAAATGGTATTACTTTACGTCAATCACGAATTATTGTGAGTGTAAAAATTCCTGCCGACTTACAGCTTAGTGAATACGATCTACAGCGTTGTAAAGAGCTGATATTGACTGTATATGACAGCTTACGAAGCACTACACTGCCAGATTTAAAGCAGTTAACAGTGAACGAGTATTTATCTGAATTACGCTCAATCGTTTATCCATTTGAGCCATTAGATAACACTTATGACGAATTCCAGAAAATATCCGAACAGGTGTTTAGAAAGACTACTGAAACAGATAATCGTGATCCTAATATTACGAAAATCGGGGATACACACATTTCAGTGCTGTCTGTAAGTGCATTGCCTAAGAAGAATGATATTTCTTTAACCAATATGCTTGTTGGCGATCCAATGGGTTCAACCAAACAAGTTGGATGTCCATATTTTATTAACTGCACGATCATTATTCCTGAAACGCAGGATGAAAACACCAAAATTGATTTTGACTACGCACAGACATTCGATACTGCAACGCCATGGGCTAAAAAGTTTGCTCCTAAATTGGTGGATCGTCTTGAAGGCTTAGAGTTGCTTCGTAATGCAACTAAGCGCGGCGAAATACCATGCCGTTTGTATTTTAATGTAGTTTTATTCAGTAAAGATAAGCAAAAGCTACCCCGAATCGCTACTGTTCTTCAAAGCTATTACAAATCACTTGGTTTGATTCTTGTACCTGATTCTAAAATTGTTTTACCGCTTTTTTGGAATACCTTGCCCCTATATGCAAGTATTGAGTCGCTTAAAAATACAAGCCGTACATTACGCATGACAACAGTACATGCTGCTACATTTGCCCCTCTGTTTGCTGATTTCCAGAATTTGCGCGGTAATTTTAGTCAAATCTACTATACGCGCCGTGGAAATATCTTTGGTTTCGATCCTATGGCCGGCCAGAACCATAATGGCATGATATTTGGTTCATCAGGTGGTGGTAAATCAGTATTTGGTCAAAATTTCCTTCTTCAAGAATATGAATCAGGTGCATTAATCCGAGTTTTGGATGATGGTCAATCTTATAAAAAATTATGTTATACGGTTGGCGGGTCATTCATTGAGTTTACCGACAGTAGTGATGTTTGTTTAAATCCATTTACTCTTGTTGAAAATATCAATGAAGAACTTGATCAGCTTGCACGTATAGTAAAACAGATGGCATCACCCACTACACATTTAGACGACTTTTGTATGTCTAAAATCAAGCAAGCTATTAAGTCGGTGTACAGTACCAGTGCTAAAAAAACAACGATTAGTGATATTGCTGACTTTTTATCTATCCAACCCGAAGAAGAAATTCGCAGACTCGGTAGCCAGTTATTTGAATATACAGTAGACGGTTCATACGGCAAATATTTCAACGGTGATAATAACTTAAATCTGAATGCTCAAATGGTTGTGCTTGAGCTTGAAGGCTTGAAATCAGACCCATTGCTTAAGACGGTCGTAATGATGATGGTCTGCACACGTATTCAGGCTGATATGTACCGTAACTTTAGCTATGCACGTAAATTTGTGTTGTTTGAGGAAGTGACAAGTTACTTTGAGGACCCGCTAGTAGGCGCTTTCATTGCTGACTTCTATGAGCGTGTGCGTAAGTATCGTGGCGGTTGTTGGTTGGTAACTCAGAATGCTGAGCGTATTGCTGATTCTCCTGCAATCGGGAAGGTGATGATCAATGCGAACTACATGATCTACTTACCGTATGTTGCTGAACAGATCGATGTAATGGCACAGAAGAAATTACTTAAAGACGATCCCTACATTATTAATACTTATAAATCACTTCGCTTGTCAAAAGGCGTTTATTCAGAGGCAATGATCTTTGAAACCAGTACTGAAAATATTTCAGTCATTCGTACGATTTTAAATGATTTTGAAAAGATATTATTTTCCTCAAGTGATGAATATTTCCGTCCATTCATTGAAAGAATTGATAAAGGTGAGGATATTGCTGAAATCATTGATTCGTATTTGTTGAAAGCAGAAAAGGACAAATATGAAAATAAAGCAAACTCTAATCAGGATATTAATGATCTCAAAGCTAGAATTGAAAATGGTGAGGACCTAGATCAAGTATTACTAGATTTTAAAAACAAAATTATGCGTGTGGTTGGTTAATAGGTGGATGCTATGAATGAATTAAATATTAAAAATCCAATTTTTGAGTCTGCCTATATAGATGGTCAATATTCAAAAGCAGAGGTAATTGAAACAATTGATAGTTTTATTACCCCTGAAAAATTAAATGAGTCAGATGAAACCGTACTAGGTGGTGTTTTATTCACGATCAATGATAGTGGGATAAAGAACCTTACTCTGCTTCAATTAATAAAAAAGATTGAGCTAAATAAAACTAATGCTTCTAAAGCATTACTCGCTAAAATATATTCTGTTGCTGAGATTAAATCCCAAATAGATTTAATTAAAGAGGAAAACAGAAAAGAAAATCGTAAGTTGATTATTGGCTCATGTATATTGGTATCTATTTTGGCCTTGATTCTTGCATATAAATATAACCTGATAAAGATGCCAATATCTCCGGCTACCGAAGGGGCGAAAGTAGTGGTACTGGATACTGCACGTTTGGCCTATTCTGCGACCGTTCCCTATATGAGTAAACAGCTTACTCCTGAACAAGCTCAGCAAGTTTCACTTCAATACAGAGATAACTTGCAAAAGGTTGTGCGGGAATATACTGATAATGGCTATATCATTATTAATCGTAGTGCGGTTTATGTGACTTCTGAAACAAATGACATCACAGATCAGGTTATTAAATCATTAGGATTTGAGCCTGTAGAACGTGAAAGGTTTGATGCAGATTATTCTAATCAAGAAAAATATGAGGTTTTAAAAACCTTTGCTCAAACAAATGTTAGTGATTACGAAACTGCTGCATTAAATGATGCAAATCAAGCAATAAATGCACAAGCTGAACAACAGCTAAATAATGCAGAAGTTATTACAGATAGTAATGGTCAATCCATTGATATTGAATGAACTAAATAATGCGGTCAACTGACCGCTTTTTAAAATGTATTATTGAGAATTGGCGATGAAAATTAGTTTTAGACAAAATAAAGTATATTTATTTTTGGCTTATTTATTTATGCCATTAATTTCATTCATTAGAGAGCTGTTTATTGCTTGTAAAGGTCGCCGTTTAACTGTTCTCTGGATAATTGCTATTTTTTGTTTCATTTATATCAGTAGTGATTATTATGTAAAGAAGGTTAAAGATAACTTTGGTATCGCTGTGGATATTAGTAATGTATCTTCTAATGACCATATTTTCTTTAAAGTTAATAAAGGTATTAAAACTTATTCAGAATTAAAAGTCGGTGAGTATATTTCATTTAGTTCTTCTAAATTAGAGCCTATCGTTAGTAGTAAAAGTACTATTATTAAAAAAGTAGTTGCAAAGCAAGGGGATCATATTCAGATCAAAGGACTCGAATTATTTATTAATGGTGTTAAGCGTGCTGAATTGAATCCTGCCGCTTTAGTAAAACTCAAGAAAACAGAAGCTCAAATGCAAGCTGACTATATTGTTCCTCTAAATTCAGTTTTTGTTTTAGGTTCTTACTACAGATCATTTGATAGTAGGTATTGGGGTGTGTTGCCTATTAAGGAAAACACTAAAGTTGATATTGCTACGCCTATATTATTTTAACTTGGAGATTAATAAGTGAAAAAATCGAAAGTACTGCTACTTTCTGCTGCATTAACTTTCCAAGTTACGCATCTTTATGCAGCTTTAACAGAACAAAGACAGCAAGCTATTAGCAATCAACCGCCAACTCAATATTCTGAAAACTTTTATGATCGTAGAAGTGAAGGGTGGTATTGGTATGAGGACCCCGAAGCTAAGAAAAAGCAGAAACCTGTTCAGCCGCCAGTAGTTGTTCAACAGCCTGTACAGCCCAAGAAGGTAGATATTTATAACCCGACTACCAACACAATCAATGAGCCGATCGTAGTACAAGCTGCTCCTGCACAACCAAAACCCCTTTCAACAGAGTGGTTGAAGGTAAATATGCCAAAAGCTTTACAAGCTGCTATGGATAATCCTACAGATGAAAATGGGCGACCAAGTAAAGAAGTTCAGACATATATGTATATGCAGAGAATTGCCTTAGACCGATCTCAGAACTTTTCAAAAGCTGCCAGTACTGTCACCCAACTTGATCCATTCCTAGATGAAACCAATCGGGTTCCAGTGGATACAGCATCTAACCGTGTTTTTGTAGCTGCTGCTGAACATGATAAAAAAATGATTCTGAAATATTTGGCTCAAACTACAGGACTTTGGTTCTTTTATGACACAAGCTGCTCTTTCTGTTCTTCTCAATATGAATTTTTAAAAGATTTTAAAGTGGATAATAATTTTAAAATATTTAATATATCTATGGACGGAAAGCGTTTGCCGAAAATGGGTAACGATGAAATAATATTACCTGATAAGGGCCAAGCAGTTAATCTCAGATTACGGATTACACCGTCAATTGTTTTATTAGCTCCACCGAACAACTTTTATGTTGTGAGCCAAGGGTTAATTACTCAAAGTTCTTTAGAATCAAAGATATTGCTTGTTGCAGAACAACAAAATCTTTTACCTAAACATTTGAAAGACAAGCTCGATCCTTATTCTAAAGGCATTATTACACCGCAGCAAATGAATCGTATGCAAGAGGTGGAAAAAGAGTTAAACGATGATCCAACAAAGATTGTTGATTATATCAAGAAAGTTGTTGGCAATGAGTAAATAAGGTTGAATAACTATTTTGATAAAACAAAAGATTGGTGAAACTTTGATTAATATTCCAAAAACATTTCTTAAACCTTTAAGAATTTGCTGTCTTTTCGCTACTTTTGCCGGCGCAAGTCAAACTGCTACTACTGGTGGGTTGGATAACTTCATGTCAGATATGTACAGCAATACGACCGCCCCCGGCATGTTCCAAACACAACAGCGTGGTGTCATTTCTGGTGGTTCATTTGTTGGTCGTTTTGGTATTAAATCAATTAACTTAGTTTCATTTGATCCGCCTCGTGTCAGTGCCGGATGTGGTGGTATAAACTTGTTCGGTGGATCATTCAGCTTCATCAATGCTCAAGAACTGACTCAACTCTTACGGGCGATCGCTCAGAATGCACTAGGCTTATTATTTCAACTTGGCCTTAACGCGATCAGTCAGCCGCTTTCGTCTTTGCTAACTACTTGGTCTGCAAAGCTACAAGAAATGAACTCATTGCTTAAGAATAGCTGTGAGGCTGCACGCAAGTTGTTCCAGATCGACAAGACTGGTGGAGCAATGTTGGATGCTGTAAAAGGATCAATGGGTGAGATCAAAACGCAAACTGGTGGTTTTAAAGATTACTTTAGTAATGTTCAAAAGAACTTTTCCCAAGGTTGGAACTCTTTGAGAGGTAATTCACCTGATGGCGAAGCAACCTCAAGAGCCGATAAAGCAATTCAAGAACTACCGAACGTAGGTAACGTGACATGGCGTGCTATTAATGCGTCTGACAGCTATAAGGCTATTATGCCGGCTAGTGGCGGTTCTGAGCTTGAGGCTAAGATCATGCTAATGAATGTTATCGGTACTGAGGTATTTAATGCTTCTGCTCAGACGGCAAGCGGAGATAAGGATTGTGCTACCGGTTCAGGTCAATGTGATCCTAAGCCGGCTCGTTATGAAAGTGTAATTAGTATTGATGACTTGATTTCACCTCAAGACGCTAAGCCATTTTATGCTTGTCAAGGTAGTGATACGGCTGATGAAGGTTGTCAAAAACTTCCATTAAATCAGAATGCAAAATTATCTACATACTTTAAGGGTGTTGCGCGTATTGTTAACAAAAGCTTTTACAATATTGATAGTTCTGAAATTAATTTGAATCGAACAACTGTTCAAGCTCAAATCAATGGTGGACACGGTATTGTAGGTAAGGCCGGCAAAGCAAATATTGAATCAGTAATGACTGCCGAAGAAAAAGCTTTTTATGGCAGTATTGATACGCAGTTAATTGGCTACATTTCAAAAGTGAACAACTCACCAGATCAAGTCTATTTGATCGCGGAACATGTACGCCGGATTGTAATTCACGATATGGCCGTAAAGCTTGCTAAAACCTTAGAAGAAGCTGCTGTACTTACCTTTAATGGTTCTACAGTTAAAGCTACTCCACCTCAGTCTTATGACACTAATTTGGAACGTTGGCGCAATGAAATTGCTAAATATCAGATAACTCCAGATGGCAGGGTGAAGCAGTTTAACGATCTAAACCAGATGGTAGGGACCATTGCTGCAAGCTTGCCAATTAACCCTGTGGCTGTACCTACAAGATAATTTAATATAAAAAAACCTCTCATTAACTGAGAGGTTTTTTATTGATTAATCCAGATTAGTGCGTAATTTTTCTAGCAGAACAAATAGCTCACTAAGATTCCCTGCATATAGGGTTTTCTTAGCGCGTGTAATCGCCACATAGAGCAAACGTAGCTCGTCTAGTGGCATATCAGTGATGCGGTAGTATTGTTCCGACATGCGCTTATCAAGCGCATCTAGGGTAGGGATCAAACCCTGTACCATGTTATTTTTCATTGGTATCAATTTTAGTGAGGTTGGAAAGGGTAGTAAGTCCCAATTTTCCAGATATAAATCCTGACTGATGCTACTAGATTTCTTAAACCCCTGATCGATACCATTGAATTTATTAGGCATCAGGCATAGGTCAAAGTCAGATGAAATATAGACTGAATCCCACTCCAAGCCTTTAGCTTTATGTACAGTGGTAATGACACAATCTGCTTCATCCATATTTGAATTAACTCTATCCAAAATTGAATAAAGAGTCGTAAAGCTAGATGAAAACTGATTGATCAGACGTACCATACTCGCAAACTCATTGTCTGACTTATTAAGTTCAGTGTACTCAAGAACATCGTCCCAACGATAAAAAGCACTTAAGTCGGGGTGGTAAGTTCTCGAACCGTTAATTAATTGCTCTGCCGCTTCTAACCACTTCTTGATTTCATGAATCTCAGCCAACATCGCGTATTTACGATCAGGAAAATTCTGTAACTGATACACCAGTTCAGCAAAAGCGCCTTTATTAGTACGGCATAAGATCGCTTCCGCTTTTACAGACATATCATGGTCATAAACAATATCTGTATGCACCTCGGGATTACCGATTAAAGGCACAGTTTCCCCTAAACAACTCAAGATCAAATTCGCATGGTTAGCAAGGCTTTCACCGAAGCGGAATGATTGAGTCAATCGAACGACAGGCAAATCGAGTTTTTTTAAACTATCGGTTGCACCGCGCCATTGGTAGATAGATTGATATTCATCCCCGACATAGAAGCAGGGGATATTCTGATTAGATACGATGTAATTCATTAAGGCATCACTGTCTTGCCATTCATCAAGCAACAGATAGTCGTAACCCTTAATTTGAGGATTTGATAAAGACCAATATTTCACGTAGACATCATGCGAAATATTCAGGTTATTGTCGGGTGCGGTAAGATCATTCCAACGGCGTACCGCAAACGGGAGCAGTTCTTTAATGATTGCTTCGTTTTGAGTCGGATTAAGCCAATCAAGATGATCAAAATGTTTTGATGTCAATTGAACGTCACTAGACTTGCAGAAATTTTTCACCGCATCATTGATGTACTGCATTTTTTGGGTAGCAGTAAAACGGCGTGATCCACCACGTTTATTCACTTCCATGAATTTCTTATAAGAACGGTGCTTAAGCTCTGCCATGTAGCCAGAAGAATATTTGCAGTCACTTTCTTTCAAGTGATACATCTCAGCTAAGTCTTTTGGAAAGTTTTTAGGGTTATACGCTTTCTTGCTTAATTGAGCAGGAACATGAGCATGTGCAAGAGAATGAAAGGTGCGGCATGTAATACTGCTATCAAAGCGAGATTTGGCTTCTCCTGCCACGGAGCGGTTAAATGCAAGGTATAAACCTTTCTTGCCAAGTTTACCCATTCGGTAGCTAATGGCTTCAAGAGTTTTGGTTTTACCAGTGCCGGCATACGCTAAAGTTTTAAACGAGTTTAATTTAACAGCGAAATCTGCACATAAATTTTGTTCAGGGGTCAAGGCAACTGGCATATTCTTTAGGTTCTGTTCAGTATTCACTATTAAATCCACTCTTTCTTATATATACACAATATACCACAAATTTAGAATATTCAAAGAAATTATTTAATTTTGATTTATCCACATTTATTGTTGATAAAGTTGCTTAAAATATCATCATAAATAATAAAAGATTAATAAAAATCAGTATATAAGCACCCAGATACAGGGTGATTAAATAATGATCAATTGAGCCTAATATATAGGTGTAAAATGTTTATTAATTTTCCAATATTGAATATTCATCTAAAAATCTCTATTAAGAGTTCAAGAGGTATATTGAATTTATAATAGATTATGAATAGAAAAATGGACGTTCAATTGAGCGCCCATGGTTTTAAACAATGATTAATCAGGTTTTGCGGTTCATTGCCTTATCTCTGTCTTTACGCTGATCATCAAGGTTCCAGAAAATGACGGCGCGAGAAGAATAAAGATTCTTAAAAATATCTTGATGGCTTATCACGACTTCTTTTAGTTGCTTAATAAAGAACAATACAACGTAATTAAAGAACCAAAGGATTGCAGGAATGATCATATCTTTAATGAACCAGATAGTGAGATCACGTAGAGGCTTAATGATCACAATAATAAATAATATTGCGATTGAGCTAATTATGATTAATTCAATATGAGAGCGATCCATAAACATTTGTTATCTCCTTATCAGCTTACTGATTCGCGTACGATCTCACGCAAGTTCAAGCCTTCCACGACATCCATAGCATAATGATTGAACTGTACGTTACCAAACTCTTTCGCTGCTTTATCAGTGAGTGTAGTCAATGGAACACGTAGATGATAGAGGTGTGTACCGCCGTAGTACAGGATGCAATCACCGATTGGGATGTATTTAAATTCCTCAGTTTTAACGTGATAGACTTCTTCCTCACGTTGCGTAAAGTTGGATGCTCTATTATCTCCACGATTTTGAATAGGAGAAGTATCTACTTCATCACCGCTACTGCTGACACCCTCACCAGAACCTAAAGCCCAAGTGGTCTGCTTGTATAACCCGATTTCATCTGCTGCCTGTTGAGCTGATAGGGTAGAGAGCTGTTTAAAGAATACTTTAAAGAGGGTGTTACCCATCACGACTTCTGACAGTGTTTCTAGGCCATTTGGCTTAAGGTTGGCGTATGTTTGATAGCATGGAGCTAGAAAAATGCGTGACGATCGTGCCTGCTCAAAGATGCGTCCCCACGTTTCATCAATATAGGACCCTGCCTCATCGGGTAAAATCATGAATGGTGGATTAGGTAATAAGTGTGCCGGCAATCTCTGAAAATGACTGATCGCTGTACGCATATCTGCAATAAGAATTTTAGCCAATGCAATACTCTGTTCGTTCTTTGCCATTGTAGGGAGCATCACATAAATGATTTTGTTTTGCAGAATACATTCTTCAAAATCAATTTCTGGGTTGTAGCTATTCATCACTTGCCCAAATGAACCTTCACTGAACTGAGATAGTCGAGCTGCAAGACCTGAAAGTAAATTTCTAAAGCTATCGAAATCGAAAAACTTGTTTTTCACAAAGCTTTTCATTAATGAGAACCAAGCGACAGTTTCTTGAGAATCCGGAAATTCTAATTGCAGTTTAGATTCCACGTATTTGAAGGCATCAAAATCCTGTAGGCACGCCGTAATGTCTTGGAATGAATAAGGTAGGCCGATACGTTGGAAAGCTGCCACAATGACCTGTAGCGCAATTAAGGCACTGTTACGATAATGTTCAGCACCGCCTGATACCTCTGGCAACAGCATCATGATACGGCTTGTCACTTCTTGGGGATCACCACGTAGGATGGGGTTAATCGTATTAGAAGTGGAGGGATCGCCGGCATTAATAATCAGTAAGTCCAGTTCGCGTCCGGACCAACATGCAAGCTGCCATACAGCCAGTAATTCTTTATTACTTAACTTACCATCGATGAAGCATAGTCCACCGCCATTACGCATCTGTTGGGCCATCATTGAGGTTGCCAATACTGACTTCCCTGTACCCGTACTTCCATTAATCGCAATATGCTGTGAGATATGGCTATACGGAATAAAGACTGCTTCACCTGTGTCGGTGGTATAGCCCACACATATACCTTTACCGATATTATCCTCAAGGCTACCTACGGGATTACTAGAAGGTAATCTGAATGGTCGGGCCTTATCCTGCTCCATAATTGGATCGAAAGTGAATTCTTTATCAAAGAAGTATTTAATCTTTCCATAAAAAAGCAGGGTTGCACACGGTATACCACATGCGATCAACACAATCATTCGGTAGTAGATATTGTCGATTACAAAGGGATTCGCTGCCAAACATCCGATGATGAATAGTAATAACATCCATCCGTCTTTTCGGCCACCAAGGGCAAGATGCCTCAAGTCAATCAGGTTAAAGTCTGCCTGTATCGAGAAAAATCTTTTAATGCTGTCTAATGCTGCTGCCATGATCCCACCTTAGACCTTTTCAAATTTGATTGTTGATTTGCCATTAAGTTCGATAGCACTTAGTTTTTCTGCATACGGCGCAAGTTCTGGGGCAAGCTCATCTTTAAATTGCTCACAATAGGATAAGAAGCTATTCACGTTCACACCTGTACGTCTGAGTTTTCCTAAATGCTGTTTAGGAATTAAATACAGCTCAGATTTAGGGTCTTTAAGAATTGAAAGTTTTGCCTTGGTCGCACTATCCATGTCATTTAAACGGTTGTGGATTTCTTCAAACAATTCCTGAACCTTGTTCTCGTTCCACATTGATTCACGAATAGACTTATAGATTTCTTCCTCTTTAGATTCATCAATAGTCAGGCATTCAATAACGCTGATCTGATTGAATTGATCCGTAGGGCTACCAGTTTTGCCTTTACACACTTCCTGTTTAACTGACCAGAAGCTACCATTACCTTTCTTCTGATAAAGGGCCATTTGTTCCACAACATTGAATAGCGTGAATATCTTGGTTTTTTTAATCAGGACATTTTTGCTCGTAGTGGTATGTGAGATCAGCTTGTCTTTATTGTTGGTAGCTTTGGCTGCATCAAGAATCTTCAAGATGGTAAAGTCCAGATTCATTGACGCATCATTAACTGCATCACGGCTACACTGAATTAATTGCAGTTTATTTTTATGGAACTCGTTAATCGCATAACGATAACCGCCGTCCTTAGCTGCTTTAGCCTGTTTATCTGCCTTTCTAAGTGATACGACTTGAACTTCTCGGTTAATGTATTTGAAAGCATCTTCCGCATCTTCATCCTGAACATTTTCAAGCGCATTGTTACTAATGCCTAGATCGTTTTCTGTTGCAGCAAAAGCGTTTTCAAGGATTGCATCTAATAACCCTAAGTCTGCATCATCTAATTGAGATAAAGGATCAATAGGGAGTGTAGGCTTTGGTTCAACTTCTGTTGCTTTAACTGATTGCACTTTTGGTTGAACTGCTGCTTGAGGTGGGGTGGCTATAACTTCAACATCGCTATCATCGCTCATAAATTCTGCTGCAAGATCAACAGAAGGGTTCTGCTGTGCTTCCAGTTGCTTGTTCATGTTGTCGATAATTGAGTTATGCGTTTTTTTGACTGTCGGTTGGTTCTGAGTCTTAACGCTATCCATGATGTCTTTTACACGCTTTTTCTCGCGTTCCGCAGCTTCAATCAATGGCTTGATCTTTTCTGCATAGTCGGACAGTGGAATTGCTTTAGTCTGGCTCACACCCAGAATCTTAGGATTAGCATTGTAGTCCTGATGATCAGAAAGTAAGTCTTTAAACATCTGTGAAGCATGTAGGATCAAGGTGTTATCAATGGTAACTGTAGATTTTTCCTTAAATTCCCAGAATACCTTTAATAATTCACCATCTGTCTTGTGTGAGAAAGTTTCAACGGCGTTATCCGCATTTTCATCACGAATACGCATCGCTAATAGGCCCATTTGCTTAACCTTGTCATAGAAAACCTTAAACGCTTTCTGGTATTCAAGATGATTAGCTAAATGTGGGTACTTCTCTTTGAAACGACCATTAAACTTAGGATAAAAGGCATCAAAGTCGATGTAGATTAAATCGTTCTTGATGATACCGATCCGTTCAAATGCACTGGTGGTATTGAAACGGTTCTTTTCAGTGAAAATAGAGTAGACCAGACGAATGATGTCGTTGTCTGTGTAGATCGGTGGCTTCTTCTTATTCTGCTTGTTGGTTTTGTTCTTCACTAAACGTACTGTTTGTGAGAAACGAAGCATTTCACAAAGCGCGACTGTTTCTTCAATAGGGTTATACATTTTCCCATTCTGATCGAAGCTGATTGGCATGTTGTAAACACTCTTACCATTTACAACAATATCTCGGTCACGGTTCACATAAACGTCATACATACGGCGTGCATTCCAAAGCACACGCTTGTCACGCAAGCTTAAGCCTAGTTCTGATGGATCAAGTTTCTTTAAATCTTCACTGGTAAGGCTTTTCTTAATATCTGGGTCCAAGGCATTCAGGGCTGCACTTGAGCGCAAAGTTAACCAGTCGATGTAAGGGAATAATGCAGCAAAGATAATAAGCTGATAATCCTGCATGTCGAGATCGCGTCTGTTTTTAATCTCGGGGGTAGTGGTTGTAATGCCCTTGTATTGGAACTTGGGAATGGCATCCAGAATTTTAGTTAATGATTGTTCTATTTCTTGACGCTTCTGGTCTGCCTTGGCTTTAAGCTGCTTCTTCTTGGCTTCTAATTCAGATTTAGAACAGACTTCCTTACCTTTGTTGTAGCGGTCTTGAAGATCATAAATATCATAATTAATGATATGGCTGTAGAGAAGATTGAACTGATACTTATACGCAAGAATGCCTTTATCAATACGGCGACTTTCATGATCATTGGTGATCTCACCCTGAATAGCCTTGAAACCGTTATTCGCTTCTTTCTGAATTTCATCATTAGACTGGTTATTAGTGGAATTGAAGTTGTTACGTTGTTCTTCATCTCCATAAACGTCTGATCCACCCTCATTTTCTTTAAAGAGTTTTTCTTCTGACAGATTAATTGTTGTTGCAGTTGAATTATCCAAAACGTCTTTTAATAAGCGGCCAGTAGACTGAATAAACGCTCTTTTTGAGCTTTCAATACTCGGATTTTCTTCTTCATATTTATTTAATATTTCGGATTCGATTAAGTAGGCATCTGGCAGTACAGGAAGAATCTTGGTGTGACCGCCTACAGTGAACACCATGCCATCCTCAACGACATTTTTTGTTATTTTTTCTTTAGTTAAAGTTTTAGATTGTCGATGGCTGCTTGAAACAAACAATAAAAAAAGGACCACAATAGCCAAAAAAATTAGCCACCCGACTACTGTTTCTGCCGCCAGACCTAGTACCGAAGTCTGGTGTTGCCTGATTTGTAAGGTAAAAAAAATCAAAGACCAAAAGCAAATTATATATATTGCCTTCTGAAATAATTCAAATGTTTTATACATGGCTTAAAATCATAATATAAAAATAATATTTTATTATGTTTTGTGGAAAAGATGAAATAATAATTATAAAATGTTTCTATTTATAATATAGGTATATTTTAGAAATGTTTTTAAATAGAAAAAATGTTAGTAAAATAATTTTGCTTGTGGCGACTACTGCGCCGTGGCTAATGCCTATACAGACAGCACAGGCAGCTCGTGACATGACGTTGACGGATATTGGAAACCTAATGGAACGTCCAAAGTGGCTCCCTGAACTACCTAATATTGAAACGAGTGGCTTTGCTCCGGATACGGCCAAATATTTAGCACTTAGAAAAAGCATCATGGAAAAACGCGATAAAAATGCTATTCCAGAACTTCATAAGCTTGCTAATCGTGGACATGCGAAATCCATTGTTCTAATGGGTTATTTGTATGATCAGGAACCCAAATTAATAACACCTAATCCTAAATACGCTGCACAGTATTGGGCTATCGCTGCTAAAGCAGGGGATTCCGCAGCCTTATATAATCTGGGTATTTTGTACTTAAATGGCCGTGGCGTACCTAAGAATCTCGATACTGCCCAAAAGCTATTTGTATTGGCAAGCAATCAAAATATGTATCGTGCAACCTACATCTTAGGCCAGATGTATGAAGCGAAGAAAAACTGGAACGCAGCAATTAAAACCTATGCTTCATGTATACCGGCTAGATATATTCCTCAGTGTAAAACACGCCATAGTATTCTTGGCATCACTAAAACCAAACTATCGCCAACAGAAGCTAGAAAAGCTGTTGATTTGCTATCCCAAGCATCATCATCTGGTGATCTTGAAGCAACATATACACTTGCCCGACTCTCAGCAGAAGGGATTGTCGTGAACAAAAGTCGGGTAGCAATGGTTTATTATCTTGAAACCATGGTGAAGTCACCTAATAGCACGCCTTCGTATAGGGAATTAGCTACTAAGATGTACAGAGCTTACAATCCTAATGCTGATGAAATTAAAGAAGGTAAAGATAAATATCGCGTGGCAAATTCGGGTGGTTCATCAAGAGCTAAGCAAGCAGCATTTAGAGTGGTTGATCTTCGTAAAACCATCTTAGATGAAGGGGGTAATTTACTGTGATCCAGACAGAAAGCATGTTCCTTGCCTGTGTTGATAAAGGAAAAATCCTCTCTCTAGTTATGTTGCCAAACACTAAGCATATTGCTGACTCAACGGCGCGTATAAATATCAAAAACAAGCTGAATGACGTATTAGCATTCCATAGTACAAGAAAGGTGACTTCTGGCCGTCTGGTGTTAGAAATAGCGGAAGATAACAGTCGGGAAGTGAAACTCTATGCAAATTCGCCGTTTAAATCCGAAGAAATAGGCCGAACCCATTTTTCTTTTCAAAAAGCCAAAAAACGTTATTTGCAACACGATCTGCTTAATGAAGAAGGTGATTTGAAACCATTACACCCCAGACAACAAACCTATCTCAAGGGAAAGCTTATTTCCCATTGTTGGGCGGCTGTGCATCGAGGCCATGTAGTAGGCTTGATCGCATATCCTCTAATCCGTAGCAATAAAATGCACGATAATAATTTTGAGCGATATAAGGTACTGGCACGTAAAGCCTTACAAACATTTGGCTATGTTGTCGCCTGTGATCTGGTCCTGAATGATGAAAATCAATTAGAGATATACAACATTCATGCGGAATATGAGAGAAAGGGGAAGCTCATTCCATACTTTACACGCCGTATGCCTCTAACCAAACACCTGAGATTCACCGAAATTACACCTGAGAATGATTTGGTTATTACTGATATAGCGTCTTAATATTTTTTTAATGAAATGATTTGATTTCAGGAATATATCTGCAATAATAACCTTACATTCAATATAGCTCATTTCAGTTGATCTATAAGTGGACATATTGTTCTTGTAGCAATATGAATGGTATTAACGTACCAATCGGATGAAGCTCTCTCCTTGTGATTGAGCTTTATTTTTTTGTCTGAACTTTATTAAACACCGTTTAAATCTAATAGTTTTACTAATACCAAATAAAAACCTAACTTTATATTATGAAATATTTTTTATGTTTCTTTAATTGCTGTTTAATCATTTGCACCTCTCTGAACACATCTGAATATATCTAAATTGTACAATTGGTTATATAAAAACTATTTTAATAGATTATTAAAGTATGTTATATATGTGGTATATTGTTGTATATGGTGAAAATATGCAGCATTTAACTTAATTGTTTGTTGATAGTGAGTAATGTAAGATGACGGCTATTAGTGTTTTAAATCAACAAATTGGAACCATGGAAAAGAAAGTCCTAGATCGAAAAAAGGTTTTCTTTTATCTGCTCCCTTTCGTGGCAGCAGCCGCAGCATATTCATTGGGATTTGAATCAGTTGCGCTACCAGTATTTGTTGTATTCTTCTTTGTGTGCATCGCATTTGAATTGGCTATCTCTGGTAAAGATACAGAGGACACCAACGGCGAAAAGGCATTCGTAAAAAGTCTGGCAGATCAGAAAGCATTTGAGATGGGTGAGGCAAAGAAACTGCTTAAGAAATACAATGCAGTTATCTATCGGGTAGACACTCGAAACCATACCATCCAATTCTTTTTAAAAGACGTTAAATATACGATGTATATTAAACCTAAAGTGTAAGCACTCCTTAAGTGCTTACCACTTCTTAATTTTCCTTATCTAACTCTAATTTAAGTTCCTAATTTTGAACTTTTTTGCCTTTTAATTGCCTAAAAATAAAACTTCAATTATATTGGTTCTTGAAGATCGCTTTTTCTTATAAGTGTTTTTCATCAGTTTCCATACATAAATTAATTTGTACGGATAGCTGATGATCGCATACCAAGCGTTCTTCCGTTATCCGTACGCCAACGGAGTTCAATAATGAAATTTTTATCTACTGCACTGTTCGCTGCATCTTTCGTTTTATTTCTTTTTTGCGCTGAAAGCTTTATTTCTGCAATGAATACGAAAGTTATGTTCTGGGATCATTACGCCGAAGTTCTGAATCGTGAAATCTTTATGAATGCTTTAGGTTGGGGTATTACTTCGATCTTCTTCTGTTTTATTTCATATTCACTGGTTGTTGTAGTCATGTTAGCAATTAATCTTGCACATCCAAATTATCTGACTAAAGATCGTCTGGATTTGGTTGCATTATCTCACTTGCTATTCATGTTTGTTGTAGCCATTATTTGCTTATGCGGAATACCTGTTTACCAACTTCTAAGTAACTCTTATATCCTTGATGGACTATCTAGTTTCTTGGTTTGGTACATGGCTCCTATCGCTTTATCAATTCTGGTTGCATCAACTTATACCTTAGCTGTATCCCTTAAATGTTTTATCAAATCATTTAAGTTCCAATAATGATTAATACTCATTGTTGATTCATCTTACAAAAGCCATTTAGAACTTTCTATTTGGCTTTTTTTATTGTCTAAACAATAATTTGCATAATATTAGAATTGCAGAAATGAAAAAGATCAATTAATATTCGTCTTGAAGAATGCTATTTAAATTGTTTTACATCACATTCTATCCCTACATATTTAATAAAACTTGTACGGATAGCTGATGATCGCAATTTTGCCTTCTTCCGTTATCCGTACGCCAACGGAGTTCTACCATGCAACAAGTTATCTTAACTAATGTTCAATTAAACTTTTTTGACCAGTATGTTCGTTCATTACAGAATCAAGGGTTTAAACGTCAGGATATTGTTGAATCTACTAACGCTAAATCATTTGTCCGAATGACACGCGATAAAATTCAGCTTAATTACTGTAAGGAATGTCTTAGCGCCGTTCCTGCTCTACATGAACACTCTTGTTTAGTTGTCGCTATTCATGAGTTGTAAGTAACGCTAATCACGTTATCTAATCTTTTAACAAGAAGCCTCTTAGAATTTTTCTATTTGGCTTTTTTTTTGGCCTAAATTTTTGAAATGTTTGCAAAATATTTATACATCGGCTAATCTGCGTGGTGAAGATTGCTTAATTATTAAGTGTTTTTCGTCAGTTTATATTCGATTAATAATTTTTTACGGATAGCTGATGATCGCACTTTTCGCGTTCTTCCGTTATCCGTACGCCAACGGAGATTTACCATGATTACATCTATCGACCTTAATATTCGTCTTTCATTATTTGCTTTGAGTGGCTATCAAATTACCACCTTAGATAAATATGATATGGAACCAGATATTAAAATCGTTGCTAAGCAGGGGATACAAAGAGCATTTTGTACTTTCTGTGGTAGCGAAGTAGAAAACTTTGATCCTCAGTTTCAAGGCATGTATAACCATGACCACTACTGCCAAAGCTTTCAGAAATACTTTGATGAACATTTAAGTTAAGACTAATAATCTTAATTATTTTTTAATACTAAAGCCTCTTGAATTCTTTTCATTTGGCTTTTTTTATTGCCTAAAAAATCTAACATTTGCCAAATATTAAAACATCTACTAATATTGATCTTGAAGATCGCTTAACTATTAAGTGTTTTTCATCACTATTCATACATATTTATAAAAAATAGTACGGATAGCTGATGATCGCACAATTTGCGTTCTTCCGTTATCCGTACGCCAACGGAGTCTTACCATGAAAACTTTTAAAAATGCTACTGAACAGAAATTTGCTCAACTTGTAGAAGAACTTGAAGCTAAGTTCGTTACTGGTAAATGGGTAATGCCTTTCAAAGCTGCATGTCCTCACTTTAATGCTCAATCTGGAAAACGATACAACGGCGTAAATGCTTGGCTATTGTCCATGGTTGCAGTAAACAAGAACTATCAATCTAAAGCATGGCTTACTTTTAAACAGGCTCAAGCGAAATCTTGGCGTGTAGTTAAAGGTGAATCAGGCACACCGATTCAGTTTTGGAGTCCTATCAAAGACAAAAATGATCCTGAGAAAGAAATCTGGTTTGTTAAATACTTTACCGTTTTCAATCTTGATCAAATTGTTGATGCTGATGGCAATCCTGTATCTGTTGGTGATGTTGATATTGTTGAAGGTGAATCTGATTCAGGTTTGCCGACACATGAGGAACAACGCAACATGCTTGAACGACTCAGTGCCGGTCTTAACGTAACTGTTCATCATCATGAAGGTTTGGGTAGTGCTTTCTATCGACCTTCTGAACATGCAGTTTACTTACCGACTATCCCTGAGTTTCATACAATTGAAGGTTACTTAGCAACTTACCTCCATGAATTAGGACACTCTACTCACCGTTTTGTACGTCCTGATTGGAAGAAAGATGTCTTTGGTTCTGTTCTCTATGCTAAAGAAGAATGTGTTGCTGAGCTTATCTCTGTGTTCGTATCTTCTATGCTTGGAATTGAGAAAATTGCCCTTGAAAGCCATGCCGGATATATTCACGGATGGTTAGAAAAGGCAAAATCTGATGATCCAAAGTTTTTTGCAAAAGCGATTAAAGCTGCTTCTAAAGCATCGTTTTATATGTGGGATATTCTTCATCCAGAAGAATCTACCGATAATTCTGATGTTGAAGCTCCTGTCGCAATTGAAGCTTAATTTACTTCAATAATCTTCTAACAAAAGCCATCTAAGTTTTTACTTATTTGGCTTTTTTTATTATCTCAATATTATCTTTTATTATTGGTTAATATTATTCTAATCATTATCTGTAACTATTAACTATAATATGTAAATATATTATTAACATTTAAAAAAAGTTAATGCTTTTTAATTTGAAATGTACTATGATTGATCTTGAACATAGTTCCGCAATCCGGCGTTACCGGAGTTCTTTATGATCAAGTGTTTGTTGGCTGATTCTCAATGATTGTAGATGATGTGCTTCAAATACGACTGTTTTCACACTTCGGTTTGAAAACAATATTGATGGCTAATTCTATCAATAACTCTCAATAGTCGCCCGTAGCCCAAAAAAGCTCGGGCGATTTTTAATGCCTAAAAGAAAAATACAGTCGGGTGGGAATGGTGAGAGATATAACATCCAAACAAATTGAAAGGGCTGATCTGGTCTTTCGTGGTCGCATGTCCAGTACGCCGTTTTTAAATCATCCTGCCTTCAAATATTCGTTCTCCCTCACTGGTTACAAAGACTTCACCTACGGCGCTGTCACGGGTCCTGCAATCTCCATCAGTAACCTGTTTCATGAGATGGCCCACTCTATAGAGTTTATTCTCTCGGGAGATGATCCTAAGCAAAGGGCTAGGGGTGGACGGTATCATTTCGACACTAATCAAATTGAAATCGATGGCCGGCTGTATGAGCAAGTGCAGACTAATCAGATCACATTAAGGGAATGCCGCACGTTTGCAATCCAGATTAAGCTAATGCACTCAGTAGGCTTTAGGATGAACCTATTTCAATTTGCGCGTGAGAGCGCCAGATTGACCACTTGGCTGCCTGACTGGTACTTGGTGGAGGGTGATAACGAAATTGAGCGTGTTGCGTGGTGTAACGCTTTAATATTGCAGCATTACGAAAACCTGAAATTGGCTGATTTATATGAAGCATTTGCAACGTGGTTAGATGAAATACATTCCTTAAAAAGCGCATTTATTGCTATTTGAGTAATTCGCCAGAAATAACTCTTTTAATGCCCTTTAAATTAACCACTTTAACTTTCATATAAACCTTTCTGTGTATCGCAATTAGAGAAATCTTATTAAAGAATGGGTCTGATCCCAATTTTTAGATAGTTACTACTGCTTAACTATTTTTGATAGTTAACAGTCGCAAAAAAGGGGCAATAATTTCATAAGAACATTCATGGAATTTTGAATCAGTCTTCCGTAAGCTTTTAAAAAACGCTGCTTCTTCTGACTCTGGTAGAGTTTCGCTTATCTCTTTCTCAATTTCTGAAATTGAGTCTTTATTAGTCAATACGCCGTGAAGGATTTGACCATTTAATTCTCTTTTTAATTTTTCCATACTAGAGATGATCACCTCTATGTGCGTAATGGCACGATTATAGTAAAAACTTGTAGAGCTTGATTCGTCTGGTCGATTAAAGAAATTATCAATTAGCATTTCATTTACCTTTTTTAGAAATTAATAAATAATATTACGATAATGATTATGAATATTTATAATTAAAAATCAAGAAACATTATAGTTACAAAAATATCGAAGTGCCGAATATGTGTTCCGATACTGTTCTCTAAGGATAATGAATAAAAATTCGCAAATACAATGACTTATAATCTTGTAACAAGCCTATAAAAACACGTAAAAACTTAAACAAAATCAAGATTTATAATTTCGTTTAATTTGCAATTTTAGAAATATTTTATTAAAAAAAGAATTTTTGAGAGCTATCTGATGGATATTACAAAAGCGGATTTGTTAAATGTTAAATGTACAGATTTTTGTGAGTGGGGAGAGTGGAATGAATGGCTTGTACACCAGATAAATGAGTTAGGTTATGTCCAATTAAATTCAGACATTAATTTTTTATATTTCTTGACTGTAATTATTATTTCCATAATATTAGCTCCGTTAATTAGTAAATTTCTTAAAATAATTAAAGAAACTTTTGGAAAAAAAGAATATATTATTGAAGAAATAAATTCTTGCACCCGTCATTATTTAGAGAAATGTTTAGAAAATGATGAATTCAGAAAACTGCTAATTAAAATATCGGCTACCGTTTTAATTTCTTTCTCGTTAATTGGTGCATTCTTGGGGAGTGCTATGTTTGGTTTTCTGTTTGGTGCTTTAATTTTAAGCATTAACCTTTACGACTATCTTCACAAATTACATGAGTCCTGATCAAAACATTCTTTTTAACGAAGTTGTGAGCAATATGAATACTATTACCGACCTATCAAGACATATTCTCCCTTCTTCACCAAAGAAGCCTGTACTTTGTCCATACTGCAAAGAAGAAGCACAATTCGATAAAGGCTTGTGGCGTTGCAATCCTTGTAATGCTTTGGGTAGGGCAGATAAGCAAACTGGCCGACCATTGGGAACCATGGCAAATAACGCTTTATGGACTGCAAGGAAGGAGATACACCAGTCTTTTGGTGCGGTCATGCAATATCATATTAGTAATGGCATAAGTAAAACGCAGGCCAGAAAGAAGGTTATCAATGATTTGGCAAATGTACTTAATCTAAACCCCAAACAGATCAATATTGATCGCTTTGATGAAACGCTGTGTAAGCTTTCGTTAGACGCGATTACCAAGATGCAGACGGCGTGTGTTCCCGTATGCCCATACTGTTCAAATCTCTCTGTCTATCTTCCATCTAAGCGTATTTATCGCTGTGAACCATGCGATGCTCAAGTCGGGGTCCATAAACATAATAATCAGCCTTTAGGATCGTTAGCTAATCCGGAATTGCGTGCGACTAGAAAAAAAGCACATTCTTACTTTGATCCATTGTGGCGATGCAAGATGAAGCGTGATTCCTTAACCGTTTCCCAAGCGCGAAAGACTGCATATCACTGGCTTGCCTTACAAATGGGTATAGATTTTGTTGACTGCCATATAGGGGAGTTTGACATTGAGCAATGCAATGAGGTCATACGAATCTGCAAGCCATATATAGGGAAGGCTATGCAGCAAATTCAAAACTCAAAAAATAATTATTCTGTCACTTGATGATGGTCGATACTTTGTTCTGGATACAAAGTATTGCCTCTTTTGGTTAATGAAAATGAAAGCAATTAGTGAAACTTGTAATGCTCTTACTATTAAAGACATACAGCAATATGCTTTAGCTTTTGTTTAATAGCTTCTAAGAAAAAAAGACTTTTTATAAGTCCTTTTTTTCTGTCTGATTGTAATTAGAAGGGAATTCAAAATCTTTACTTGAAAAACAGAAAATAATTACACGGAGAATATAACTAACTATTAAATACAACAAAGAATAGAAAAGTATATGTATTTCAAATTCCCCAAAAAAAACTATATAAAAGAACATTACAGTGGTATTTATAAAAATTATATAAATATAATCAATGCCATACTTTAAGATTAAAGTAGCTACATCAATATCTCCAATGCGAATTTTCTTTTCAATTATCGATAACGAGTACAAAAATCCAGTCATACTAAAACATACGAGTAGAGCTACTACCATCATTTCAAGAAAGTACTTAGAGTAAAGCGAACTTATGAGATTTAATAAAATATCTTCTGAGATTAAAAAATTACATAGCCAAAAAAAGAGTGCTATAAAAATAAAATGAAAAAATAATTCAGCAAATGGAATAATCCATTTTTCTTTTTTTTTAAATTTGTGTTTAACTTCCATACAGATACACCAGTATATTGCAGAAAAAATAATCGAAAGTTGGTAATTGAGGATCAGATATTTCTAACTGATCCTTTTTTTATGCTTTTAAATCGTTACGATTTAAAATTATTGAACTTGGATTTGAAGTTCTTCTTTTAAGCTGTCAGATAAGCCCTGACCAATCGATCTACCTACATCACTATAAGCTGTATTGAAAAGTCCACCCAAGCCATTATTGACATAGGTATAGTTTTTTACTTGATCGATTTTTAATTCGCGCTTAAGGGTATTCATATCACCCACTTTATCAGCAATACCAACCTCTACCGCTTGCTCACCTGTCCAGACTAATCCTGAGAACATATCATCAGTTTCTTTCAGTCGGCCATTACGTCCATCACGTACATACTTGATGAAGTTCTTATGCACGTTGTTCAACATCTTTTGGTAATAATCCATTTGCTCATCAGTCACCTTCTGCGTGAAGGAAAAGGCTGCCTTGTTTGAGCCGGCAGTGATAGTACGATCACCTACACCAACCTTGTCCATTAGCTTGGTAAAGTCATAGTTGCTCATAATCACCCCAATTGAGCCTACAAGGGATGTTTTGCCCACGATTATGTAATCACTGGCAGATGCGATCTGGTACGCTGCTGATGCGCCCATATCTTCAATGAGGGCATACACTTTCTTGTTCGGGTATTTATTCTTTAAATACTGAATTTCATTCCATACCATTTCAGCTTGATACGGGGAGCCGCCACCCGAGTTGATCTGTAATACGATTGCTGAGCTATCCTCGTTTTCAAAAGCTTGTCTTAATGATTGGGTAATATAAGTACCATTTGCATTGGTATTTGAGGCAATCGTTCCATTCACTTTAATTAAGGCGATATGTGGACCGCTTACAAATGAATTCTTAATATTGTCTGTGATCTTAAGGCTACTATTGAGGCTGTAAATTGCCAGTAAGGTAAGGAATATACCCAATGATGTTGCAGTGATTTCAAGCCAAGTTCTTTTTTTTACTTTATATGTGACTGTTCTTGGTAGGTCAGAATCCCTATTGAAAATTCTTCGCATGAACTCTTTTAATCTATTCATTAGAGATGCCTTGTATATTGAGCGTTAATATTTAAATAATATAACTCAATAAAAAAAGATACATTAACGAAATATTATTGTTTATTTCACTAAGCGATATTGGAAAAAACACCCCATTAAGGGTGTTTTTTAATGGTTTGGTTATGCCGGATTTTCAACTGATACAGAAAGTATATTATCCATAGCACAAGCATAAAAATACTTTGCTTTTCTGATATTGGGTATGAGCTGCCCGTAAAGATCGTGAATTAACTTGGTATCAGAATTCGATAAATTCAACCACTGATCCGGTACAAAAACATTTCCATAATCATTCGAGGTTACTGACACTTTTGCGATCAAGTCCATGCACTTATCAAATCGTGGTTTGATCGCTAATTCGGCATCAGCCATTAAGATTTCCGTAGGCATATAAGCTGCAATTTCAATATCCAGTGTTACTTCATTATTGGATATGTAAAACACAACAGTAAACGTATCCATTAACTCAACTGAGTTTTCATCGATATGCCAACCGAAAACGCCGTTTTCACCTTCCTCAGAAAATGAGTAGCTTAATTTATGCTTCAAGAAATCTGATAAGCAACTTAAGCTTTTGCATTCGATCGTGAGAATATTAAATTTTGATTCTGCCAATTGCGGCATTAAAGTTTTGTGTTGATCTGAATTATTGAGGATGTGTAATAAATATTGGATTGTGTCAGTAGACAAAGAAATTTTATCTTTAGAACCTGACAAGATTAAAGCATTCTCATTTATGCAATCTCCTATCGCTGAATTACACAGGCCCACCCATTCATTACTATTCAATTTAACAGCCATATCCACCTTAAGGTGTCCAACCTCATAAACACGCTGTATTTTAAGCACATCAGTTATAGGGGATTTAGAATCAGCAATGAAGTGCTTATAGATCAGTGGATCGAGAGAAATAGGGCTTTGATTAAGCTCTATAGATAGACCAATGTTATTTAATGCCATCATATAGATATGAGTCAGAACGGGTATACCTGAACGTTTGGTATCGCCGTAGTTTTTTATATAAAAGCAAATCAGATTACTTGCCTCTATCTTAAAATTGTACTCAGACCTAATGGCTAACATTCTGTTGAGTGAAGCAACTAAAATCTCAGCGAAAAGTTTGTTTGATACCCCAAGTACTTCCTCCATGCGCTGAATTACATGGTCCACGGCGCTAATAATGTCGCCTGAATTCAGTGTTGTAAGCAATTCTTTATCGTTAGTTGCTTTGAAACTCGCATAGGTTTTATAAGAATGAGAAGCTGCTAATAACTCAAAAATTTGAGCGCGTGATAATTTCAATCCTTCAAGGTTACATCCTTTGGTCAGGCTGAACCAATTGAAATAATATCCGATGTTATTGACAGTATTTTCGAGTGAGTCTGAGAAAGTAAAAGGTGTGAATGCAGAAAGCTTCATAGAAGTTATCCTTATTTCAAACGCAAGCATAGCATTGGTTTAACTGCGCTCACAAAGAAGATAAGGACAGTTTAAAAATGGTGTTTACAACAAATGGTTTTTGCTCCAATGCAGGCAAGGTCATTACACCCATGCTTTAATCTTATTATTTTTTTAAAGATAAAGATATTTATTAAGCAAATTAAATTGGCTATTTGCATTTTAGGGTGGGATTTTTATAAATCTCACCTTATTTTTTTACTTAACAAACTCTAATTTTGCAATCTAAGGTTGTAACTACTTGAGCTAATCATTTTTAAAATTTGCATTATAAGGTTGAAAGCGAATTTAGCTTTTTAATAATCCTTTTAGTTGACTCAAATATTCATTTGCTTTTTGTTGAGAATTTTCTTCTGATAAATTCAAATCAGATTGAATCTTAATGATGCTCTGTTCAAACTTGCTTAATTCCAAATCACTCAATCGTTGTTCATCTTTGTACATATCTATAGTTGCTCGACACAAATGAATGAAGTGTGCTGTTGTTTTGTACTGATAATTACAACAAGCATGAATGATATTTTTGAGTCGTCTGTGGCGTAGCTCAATATTGATTGGTTTATAAGTTGGATGGCTTGCGCTAAAAAATAGTGCCTTATCTATGGCATCACCGCTATACCAACCTTTATCCAAATTTTCTTGTGCTGCTTGAATATAAATTTCTGCTACTCGCTTCCTGTCAGCCAAAATGTATTTCTCAATTTCAGCTTGGTCAGTTAAAAGCTCAATTGGTTCAAACTGAACTTTAGTGCCGTATCTGTTTTGGGTAGATTGATCATTTACTCGCAGAAAAATGGTTGCACCTATTTCTATATCTGATAGCACGGCATTTTTGACAAGTTGGGCTTGATAATTTTTTACACTACCGATCAGTTCAGCTTGAATATACTTTGTTCCAGTTTTTAAGATACGAAACTGTCCAAATGCTGTCATTTTTTCTTGCTTATTTGACATCTCACACCAAGCCTAATGATTATCCTGTGATAAATTTTAACATTAAGTCTTTATTCTGAAATAAAAAATTAGTCAGATTTGAAATTTTTAAATATTGCATTTCAAGGTTGAAAAATTTACGTTTATTGCATAATATTTAACTATTGCAAAATAAGGTTGAAAAACAAAATGGCTTCTGCACCAAACAATACCGAATCTACACTGGCAAGTTTTATTTGGAACAATGCGAATGATCTTTGGGGTGATTTCCCACATACAGAGTTCGGCAAAATCATTTTACCCTTTACGGTATTAAGACGTTTGGAATGTGTACTTGAGCCAACGAAAGAAGCTGTTCTCAATACTTATGCGCAATTCAAAGATCAAGGGATGGCGCTTGACGATATTCTTACTAACGTAAGCGGCAATCCATTTTATAACAAATCAACCTATAACCTATCCAATTTAGGCGGTACAAAAACCAAAGCTAATCTTGAAGATTACATCGCCAATTTCTCTGAAAATGTACGTGTCATCTTTGAACAATTTGATTTCAATACAACAATTAATAAATTAGCCAAAGCCAATCTATTACTGCGTATTTGCAATAATTTCGCTGCCATCGACTTACATCCGAATGTTGTGCCTGACCGTACCATGAGTAATGTCTATGAACATTTAATTGCAAGATTTGGTGCAGAAGTCGGTACGGGGTCTGAGGACTTTATGACTCCGCGCGATATTGTGCATTTGGCAGCGACTTTATTGCTTGAGCCTGATAATGAGCTGTTTGAACAAAAGAATGGTTTAATCCGCACTATTTATGATCAAACGTGCGGTACATCGGGCTTTTTAACTGACATGATGAACTATGTAGACGGTTTTAAAGACCGCTATAAAATTGCCCCTGTACTTGTACCCCACGGACAGGAATTGCAGCCTGAAACTCATGCGGTCGCATTGGGTTCAATGTTGCTCAAAAAACTGGAGTCTGATCCAAGCCGTGATTTATCACAAAATATTAAATTGGGTAGTACCCTCAGTAATGACTTATTTGCAGGGCAGCGTTTCCATTATCAATGCTCTAACCCACCTTTCGGTATGTCATGGGCGAAAGATGCCAGTGCAGTTCAATTAGAGCATAAAGAAAAAGGCTTAAATGGGCGTTTTGGTGCGGGCTTGCCTAAAGCCAGTGACGGCTCAATGCTTTTTTTACAAAATCTAATTTCCAAACTAGAACTGCCTGAAAATGGCGGTGGTCGTGGTGCAATCGTACTTTCAGGTTCGCCACTCTTTAACGGTGGTGCAGGGTCAGGCGAATCTGAAATCAGACGCTTTATTTTAGAAAATGATTATCTCGAAGCAATTGTGGCATTACCGACTGATATTTTCTTCCGTACAGGTATTGGAACGTATATTTGGTTAATCTCAAACCGTAAACCTGAACAGCGCAAAGGCAAAGTACAGCTCATTGATGCAACTGGCATGGGTTCATCTATGCGTAAGAATGAGGGCAACAAGCGCAAGTTTATTGACCAAAATTCGATTGATGCGATTAGCCGTATTTACGCCGACTTTGAACAAAGCTCAGTCAGCAAGATTTTTGACTATACCGATTTTGGCTACCGCCGAGTAAAAGTCTTACGTCCTTTGCGTATTGATCTTCAATTTGACGCTGAGAAACTAGAAACATTCAAATCGTCAAAAGAGTTTGGCAAGTTATCCGACAGCGACCAAAATGCTGTATCGGCTTATATTGAACAGCAGTTCGGCGAATCGAAAGATTATGCTTGGTTTGAGAATACATTCCTAAACAATCTACCACTCAGCAAAGTCAGTAAAGGCTTAAAGAATGCCTTAATCGCTGCGTTTGGGGTGCAAAATCCTGATGCCGAAGCCGTAGAAATTAACGGTGAAGTGCAAATGGATAGTGACCTGACTGATTATGAAAATATTCCGTTAAATCAGAATACTCAGGACTATATGGCGAAAGAGGTACTTCCTCATGCGCCTGATGCGGTAGTTGATACCACTTATACTGATAGCAAAGACGGTCAAGTCGGTGTGGTGGGGTATGAAATTAACTTTAACCGTTATTTCTATGTATTTGAGCAGCCACGCCACCCAAATGAAATTATGGCGGAGATCAAAGAGTTGTCTGCCGAAGTCGCAAAATTGCTTGGGGAGGTTTAAAAATGGAATTTAAACAATACCCAAGTTATAAAAAAAGTGGTGTGGAATGGTTAGGTGATGTACCTGAACATTGGAATTTAAAAAGGTTTGGTTATCTTTTTGATGAAAACAAAAAGAAAAATATTGGCTTAAAAGAAACTAATGTTTTGTCTTTAAGTTATGGAAATATTAAAGAAAAGAATATTGATGACAATAAAGGTTTATTGCCTGAATCCTTTGAAACTTATCAAATTATTGAACCAAATAATATTGTTTTCCGCTTTACGGATTTGCAAAATGATAAACGTAGTTTAAGAAGTGCTATCTCAAAGTATCACGGAATTATTACGTCTGCATATATTGCCGTCAAAACCAAACAGAATGCAGATTTTTATAATTATTTGTTTCGTGCTTACGACTTACAGAAAGTATTTTATTCGATGGGCGAAGGTATGCGTCAATCTTTAAAGATGGACGAATTAAATAAAATGCCTGTTGTTTTACCAAATAAAGATGAACAAAAACGCATTGTTTCATTTCTCGACACCGAAACTGCCCGAATTGACACCCTTATTGCCAAGCAAGAAAAGTTAATTGAGCTTTTGGAAGAACAGCGTAAGTCGATTATTTCTCATGCCGTGACCAAAGGTTTAAACCCTAATGCACCGATGAAAGACAGTGGTGTGGAATGGTTGGGGGAAGTGCCTGAGTCTTGGGTAGAACAGAAAATTAAGTTTATTTCAAAATTAATTAATGAAAAAACTTCTGAAAAATCCAATGTTATTGCACTTGAGAATATAGAAAGTTGGACTGGTAAGTATATTGAAACAGAATCATCTTTTGAGAGTGATGCTGTAAAATTTAAAAAAAATGACGTTTTATTTGGAAAATTAAGACCTTATTTAGCTAAAGTTTATTTGGTAGAAAATCAGGGTGAAGCGGTAGGTGATATTTATGTATTACGCCCGAATAAACTAATACATCCTCAATTTTTAAAATTTTTTATGCTATCTGAAAAGTTTATTGATTATGTGAATAGTTCAACCAATGGTACAAAAATGCCAAGAGCTAATTGGGATTTTATTGGTTGCATTTCAATTTTTTTGCCACACATAAAGGTTCAGCATGAGATAGTCGAATATCTTGAATCTGCTGTTTTGAAAATTGAATTAATCATTAACAAACAGATTTCTTTAATAGAAAAACTTAAAGAATATCGTTCTTCGATTATCTCCCATGCGGTTACAGGCAAAATTGACGTACGGGAGTTTGGCGCATGAAATTTTTAGCAAACACTATCTAAAGCCAATATGGGAATGCCTGAGTTATGGCATCAAGCCCCATTTTGGCAACACGCATTACAACAGAATTAAAAATTAGGGAAAAAGCATGAATATTTTGACAGACAAAGCCCATTATGAAAGTCACTTAGAAGCTTATATTGTGCAAAAACTGCAAGCGCAAGGTTGGGTGGTTGGGCAAAGTAAAAACTACCATACCGAATATGCACTGTATCCCGAAGATTTAATCACATGGATTCAAGCTACACAGCCTGAAAAGTGGGAAAAACTGCAAGCACTAAATGGTAGTAATACCGAAAAACGCATCATCGACCGCTTGGATGATGAACTGAATAAGAAAGGCACAATCCATATCTTTCGTAATGGCTTTAGCATGGCGGGCGCAGGCACAATCGACCTCAGTGAAAGCGCACCCGAAGATGGACGCAATCAAGCCGTCATTGACCGCTATAATGCCAATATTCTACGTGTTGTCCCACAACTCAAATATCATCCATCCAAAGATGCAGGGATTTTGGACCTTGTGTTCTTTATTAATGGCTTGCCAATGGCAACGGTGGAAATTAAGACTGAGTTTAACCAGTCTTTAGAAGATGCCATTGAACAGTATAAAAATGACCGCAAGCCAATAGACCCAAAAACAAGACGTAAAGAGCCACTACTCACCCCGAAGCGTGGTGCAATTGTACATTTTGCCTTGTCTGAATCTGAAATTGCCATGACCACCGCTTTAGATGGTGAAAGCACCTATTTCTTGCCGTTTAACAAAGGTAATCAGGGACATGCAGGCAATCCCCCTGCGGATGCAGCCAAAGGTGAGGATTATCCAGTGGCGTATTTTTGGGATTATGTCTGCCAACGTGATAATTGGCTGAAAATTTTCCATAATTTTGTCTATGTAGAAAAGAAAAACAAAGTCGATCTATATGGTAATTGGACGGTACAGGAACGCTTGATCTTCCCGCGTTATCATCAGTTTGATGCGGTGAATAAAATCATTGCCGATGTGCAAGAAAAAGGCGTAGGACTGAATTATCTATGTGAACATAGCGCAGGGTCAGGTAAAACCTCTACGATTTCTTGGGTGTGTCATTCACTGGTGCGTTTGCGTCACAATGACGGTACACCGTTTTATAACTCCGTCATTGTGGTGACAGACAGAACGGTACTGGATGACCAGTTACAGGAAGCGATTCAACAATTAGATCATCAGAAAGGCTTAATTGCTGCAATTAACCGTGATGACAAAGAACATGCAGGCAAATCGAAAAGCAAACAGCTTGAAGATGCACTGTTGTCCAATAAACAGATCATTATTGTGACCATTCAGACTTTCCCGCATGTGATGGAAGCGATTCTGACCAATACCAGTTTAAGCGACCGTAACTACGGTATTGTGATTGATGAAGCACATACCTCGCAAACAGGCTCAACAGCATCTAAACTACAAGCGACATTGGCATTGCAGTCGGGTGAAGCGATGGCGAATCTGACGATTGAGGAATTGCTTGAGCAGATTCAAAAAGCCCGTGTACAGTCTAAAAACATCAGTCACTTTGCCTTTACTGCAACCCCAAAACACTCGACTAAAATGCTGTTTGGGCGCACTAAAAATGGTGAGCCTGCAAGCGATGAAAATTTGCCTGAATCCTTTCATTTGTACCCACAACGCCAAGCGATTGATGAAGGCTTTATTTTAGATGTGCTACAAGGTTATGTACCTTATAAAACTGCGTTTAAACTCGGCGGTGATGCAGTCGATGATGATAAACGAGTTAATTCTAAAGCGGCTAAGAAAGCCTTAGCCCGTTGGATGGCGTTACACGCGACCAACGTCACGCAAAAGGTGCAGTTTATTATTCAACACTTTCACCACAATGTTGCCAATTTACTTAATGGTCAAGCCAAAGCCATGATCGTGACCAGTTCACGCCCTGCGGCAGCACGATATAAAATTGCCTTGGAAAAATATATTGAAGATAACCCTGAATACAGTGCTTACCGTGTCTTGGTGGCATTTTCGGGTAAGCTCACTGGCAAACAGATTAGCCATGAAGCAGATGGTGATAACGAAAACGGGGCGCTATTTCAAGTTGGTGAAGATGCTGAATTTACCGAAGCCAATATGAATGCCGATGCACCTAATTCTGATTTACGCATCGCATTTGACCGCCCTGAATATCGTTTAATGGTAGTGGCGAATAAATTCCAAACAGGTTTTGACCAACCCAAACTCTGCGCCATGTACATTGATAAAGTCATTGCCAATGAAGTTGAAGTCGTACAAACCTTGTCACGTTTAAACCGTACCACCACAGGCAAAGATCAAACTTTTGTAATTGACTTTGTAAATGACCCTGAATGGATTTTAAAGTGCTTCAAAAAGTACGATAACGGGGCAACAATGGTGGATGTACAAGACCCGAATGTGGTTTATACCATCAAAGACAATATTGAAGAACTTGATCTGATTACCGAGGATGATTTGGAGGAGTTTAAAGCAGCTCGTTTTAAAACTATCCGCGATATTAGTAATCATAATTTCAAAGAAACCACGCATCCCGACCTGTTTAAAGCAACTGATCGTGTCGCCCGCCTGTTTAACCAAAAACTGAAAATGCTCAAACAGGCGATTGAGCTACAGGAAACCACATTTGATCAAGCAAAAGCAGACGGCAATGATGAAGGCGCAGAAAAAGCCGAATTTGAGCGCAAGCAGTTAGACGTAGAATTACAAACTTTAATGCGCTTTAAAGGCAATTTGGATAAGTTTAGCCGTATTTATTCCTATGTAGCACAGCTTATTGACTTTGGCGATCCTGAACTTGAAAACTTCTCGGCATTTACCAAGCTCTTATCCAAACGATTAAATGGTATGTCTGCTAAAGAAATTGATATTTCAGGCTTGGTACTGACTGGCTTTGGCATCTTTAAAAAGAAACTTAAAACCGATGATACAGACCATCCTGAAGCGGATGAACCCCAACCTTTAGTTCCGATCCAAGGTACAGCCAATGGCGATGTACAGCCAACCAAAATGACTTATCTCAAAGAAGTGATCGAGCTGATTGCACAAACCTTTGGGGATATTTCTACCCGTGAAGAACAGGTGGTGTACATCAATCATTTAGTAACCATTCTACGAAATAACGATGTAGTTATGGCTCAGATTGAAAATAATCCTGAATCCACAGCCTTGCAAGGTAATTTGCCATCGGCAACGAAAGGCGCAATTATTCAAGCACTGACCTCACATCAAGACTTATCAGCATTGTTGCTCAAGACCGATGCACAAGCGATGCAGAATGTGATCAAGGTGCTGTATAAATTGCTTAAAGATGGTGAAACCATTGATGTGCATCGTCTAACATAACGGAGTATTGGAATGATTGATATTCTGCAACTGGAAGGTGTACAGCCGATAGATTACCGTAATGAAGATGGCTGTATTATGATTACCGTACAGCCAAGCGGTGAGCATTTGCAAACATGCCCTGAATGCGGTGGACGCTTATATAAGCACGGTCAGCGAATCAATCATTTTGCTGATACCCCTTTGCAGATGCAACCAGTAAAAATTGAGGTGATACGAACACGCTATCGCTGTTCTGAATGCAAAAGCATGATAACCCCTCAACTCAGCTTCTTAGATGAAAAACGTAGAGCGACCCATCGGCTGATTCAGCAAGTACGCAAGCGTTGCTTAGATCGAACCTTTACGCAACTTGCCGAAGATACGGGTGTAGTCGTGAACACCATTAAAAACATTACGCTTGATTTCGTGGAGGAATTAGAACGAGATATTAAGTTTGAAACTCCAACGATTATGGGGATTGATGAACTTAAATTAATGGGAACATATCGCTGTGTCATCACCAACCTTGCGATGAACAGCTTGTATGACATGCTACCTGAAAGGACTCAGGAAACACTCATGCCATACTTCGCCAAACTGCCTGATGCAGACAAAGTAGAATGGATTTGCAGTGATATGTGGCGACCCTTCAAAAAATCATTTCGTCTGCATCTACCCAATGCCAAGTTGGTCATTGATAAATTTCATGTAGTGAGAATGGCAAGTGAAGCTTTAGACACTGAACGTAAAGCTTTACAAAGTAGTTTGGATCGTGATGCCCGACTGAATATGAAAAAACATTTACGGTGGATACTGCTTAGACGACCAAATTCATTGACCGAAGATCAACAAAGAATTTTAGGAAATTTAGAAAAATGGCATCCTGAATTTAAGGAAGCTTATGACCTCAAAGAGCAGTTTTACAATATTTATGAAGCAACAACCAAAGACGATGCCATACAAAGGTTTCATGAATGGGAAAGCAGTATTCCCAAATATTTAAAGTCTTTCCGTGACGTTGCTAAAACTGTGAATAATCACTTTGAGGATATATTCACCTATTGGGATGCGCCAATAAGAATTACCAATGCTTATACTGAGGGGCATAATGGTATTACAAGGGTCGCAAATCGAATGGGACGAGGATATACCTTTGAGGTGCTTCGAGCAAAAATGTTATATAACAAAGTGGCTCGATCTATTACAACTTTAAAGACTCCATCATCTTCATTAAAATCAACCGAAGGTTATGAGGGTTTAACTGCATTTCCAACCAAGCAAGAGAATACTAAGTTGGAATATGGCGCTTATATTCCAACCTTGGTTGAATTGTATGGCGGTGATGAATATTTAGATGAAGAACTAATTTCAACCATATAATGCAAATAGCCATTAAATTGAATCGTTTATTTGCCTCAGATCAAAGATTGCATTAACATTGGCTTTGAAGAATGCACTTTATTAAGCAATTCTCACCAGTTTCTATCCTTACTATAAATTCAATATTTTTGTACGGATGACTGATGATTGCCTTGCTGCCTTCTTCCGTTATCCGTACGCCAACGGAGTCTTATCATGAACTTTTCTACTTTCACTTTAGCTTTAGTTCTTCTCGCTGTTTACTTGAAAGAATCTATTCTTTCTCGTTTAGAGCAAGCACATTTCCCTTTTTCTGGTGTTAAACCTGTAGTTATGGATAGTGTAACTTTTGGTTTGAAATACATGACTTACATCCTTGTAAGCTGTGTACTGATTTCTGCTCTTGTTGCATTAACTCAGAAAATCAAAAAAGAACAAGCTTCTGACAAAGTTATGAGTGTTATTAATACTCATGCTTTACTTAGCATCATCTCTTTAATCATTTGTTTAGTGATCCTTCCATGCGTGAAAGGTATCTCTATTCTGTTAAAAGATGGTTCTAATGATCTTTATACTTTTTGGTTGTTTGTTTTCCTATTTATAGGTTTCTCATTCGCCGTTTCAGTTTTTCTTGGTATTAAAACTGAATGGTCTAAAGTCATTGCTAAAACAACTACTGACTAATCCTCAGTATGTAATCAGTATATAAAAGCCACTTAGAACTTATTCTACTTGGCTTTTTTTTATGTCTGGTCAGTATGCCTTAAGATGATCTATATACTCAGGTACTAAAAAACCCCATGGCTTAGGACCATGAGGCTACTTAATTGGACTGGTATTTGATTAGTCCATGAAGTACTTGCCGATCTTCTCCACTCGTTTAAAAAGTTTGTCTTTTTGAAGCTGCGGTGCTTTGGCTGCTGCGATCTCTGGTGGTTGCTCACTCAGGATTCGGCTCTCAGTAATAAACGGCGTTTTATAGTTAAAGCGACCATTCGTACAGTACATGATTTGTTCTCGACTAACCTTATACGCAATTACTTTCTTGGTGTCCGGATCAATGAAAGGAACAATGTCGAGCTTATAATCCTGATCCTTAACATCCAGTGATGTGATCTCACCATTTGCATTTCGGTTGACCTTCACATTATCAAAATAGCAGTCATTCCTTTCACCAAAGATATTAGTGTTATTGATCACATCAAGATCAGTCATTTTGGAATTGCGTAGTTGGCCCATAATCAGTAGAACCAGTAAGACTAAAACTATGATCCCCAAAATGCCAAACATCTTTAAATAACCACGTAATAGGGGATTGTTAGGTGTTGAATTACGTTGAGGGTTCATTCGGGTCCTTATGATTTTCTTGGTGCAATTTGTCTGAGATGATTCTCTAAATCATCCTTAAGCTGTTTATCCTCTGGTGTATCTGGAATGAAGTAATCATTAGGATTCAAACCATTGGCTAATAGTTCATTAAACCATATAGGGCGTGGTCCCACTCCGTTCCATTTGTTCGATTCCCGCTTTGGATTGAAATACCAACCATTTTGTTTAATTTGATAGGCCATAACTTTATCCTGCTCAAGATATGTAGGGGCGGCAGCCCAATCAATATGTACTTGCCGATCGGCAACAATGAGCGCCGTGGCTATACTAAAATCATAACATTTGCCTAATATTAAAACTTCAATTAATATTGATCTTGAAGATTACTTATCTATAAGTGCTTTCATCTAATGCTATTCATCAAAATTAATAATTTTGTTCGGATAGCAGATGACCGCTCTCAAGCGATCTTCCGTTATCCGTACGCCAACGGAGTTCCCCCCATGACAAATTTAGCTATTTCTACAAAGCTAGAATCTACTTTAGTTGTTTCTCGTGTTAAAGCGTTTACACAACATAAAGGCTTCTCTAAAGCACAACCTGTCGGTTGGGTAAAAGATAATGCTTTTGATGTAACTGCAATTCTTTGCAGCGTTAAAAATAATTATCCTTTTGGTTACTGTCCATCTAATGAACTTTATGTAAATAATGTTCAATGGGACTGGTCTAAATTTCCAAAAGATTTACCTCTTACTAAACTCGCATTTAGTCTTGTTCTTGGCGTTGAATGTTTCTCTACTTGTGTACTTCAAAATGTTGGCCGCAAGAAGATTAAACTTAATGACAAATGGACTCATAGACAATGCACTACAGGCGTTTGGTACGAAGAACTTACTTCTACTGTCGATTTATCAAAATTGTCAGATGAAGATATTGTTCAAAGTATTGAAATTGCACAACAGATCATTGATACGATCTGTACTGTAGAGTTTACCGATACTGCTGTTGCTATTGAGGAAGATAAAAGCTTTAGAGGTTACAAATACGAAGCACGTAGAATTCTTTCATCATTGTATATGCTTGACATTACTACTGAAATGCCAATGTCTATGAATGATCGTATGGAATTTATCAAGTTGCCTAAGCCTTTCGCTTATTCATCTGAATATTACTGCCAAGTTGAGTATTCTCGTTATTTTTCAAAATTATTGAATCGTTTACCTGTTAAAGCAGTTGCCGATTTAATGCTTGATTTGATCCCGTATCAACGTGATACAGGATTAATGGTAGCGGTACTTACTGATTTAGGTAATTCAAAGCTTTCTCAAGAGCTTTTTGCCTATCTTCAACCAGTCATAATTAGTCATTTAGATGAATATGATTTGTTAGTACTTAATTCTGGAAAAGATTCATTTTTCCCCGAAAATGAACTGGCATTACAACGTTTGATGCCAAAACCTGTTCTTACTAATTATCTGAACAGTATCGCTTAATAATAAAAGCCTTTTAGAACTTATTCTAATTGGCTTTTTTTTTAGCTTGTATATTTAAAAAAATAACATTAATGAAACATTATGATTATATTGGATAATAATATTACATTATAATTAATATTAACTATACTGTTTGTAAGAGATGTATGTGCTTCCTCAAAAGAAATAGTGACATCCTTAACCTCACAGAAAACTTGCATAAATATGGGGCTGACCTCGGCAAAATCATCTATATACCAACTCTGAACCCTAATAGTCCCAATATTGAACTATTCAATTTCATGGATAATTTGGAACCAAAGAATGTTGAAAGCCTAGATCGACAGTTAGAAGGCTTTAAAAAGCATTATGAGAACTATATGGAATGCGCCGTAGCAGATAGAGAGGATTTTGCTTTTGAATTTATTCTTGATCTACATTGTACATCTGAGGCTGCATTTCTTGTAGAAGTGCGAATCGCACAAGATGTAGGACAAGTAAGTTTTAATATTCGGAATGACATTGTTTCATATGAGGGAACATGGGATTCCTGTAGAAGTACTTGGGTGTTTGCTGAAAATATGGAAAGTGCATTGCAACAGGGAATCATTTTGGGGAAGGAAAACTTAATGAAAATTAAAGAATGCTGTTAAGTCGGCGGGTAAATATGGAGAGCATTATGCAGAACAATACGCAATTAGAGCCAAATGAAGTAATCTGGTGGGAAGGTTATAGCGCCTACAACGGCGAAGAAGAAGGTGATAATCCTTATCCAGAAGGATCATTGGAATTTGAAATTTGGGATGATGGCTTTGAAGATGCGAAAGAAGATGAAGCACAGAAACTAAGATGAATCAATAGATTAGCTAATTTCATCAAACCTCAAACTCTATTAAACATCGATTAATGGGATACCCATGAATAAATATGCTTTCGCCGTTATGCTTGTTTTAGGTACATTGAATACTACTGCTTGGGCCGACAATAATCATGCTTCTGACATCAAAAAAATGATGAATGAGCCTATCAAAAAATCAGATTCCGAAAACAGTAAATTAAGAGAAACTAAACAACACTTTTCAGAGGCGAGATCAGCATCTAAGGCAAAAGAGAACCAACCTGATGCCTTTTCAACATCAAAACCTGATGCCTGTGTTCGGCCAAAAGCTGATGTGTTTTCACAATCTAAAGCTGATGTACTTTCAAAACTTAAACCAGATACTTTTAATAAATGATCCGGAACGGAATATTAAAGGCTAAAGAACAGGTATCTTTAACCTTTTTTCTTTATTTTTGATCAGTAGTATCTTGGTGGTTCCAGTAAAAATCTAAAGCCTACATTATCATTCGGCCAGACCTTAAGCATCTTTTCAGCCAGAGCTTGTGCTTCATCATTTTTATTCACCGCATATAGAGCCAATACCATATTGTGAGCCAAGCGGAAAAATGGTCTATTCGCCAGAGAATAATAGTTAAGATAATAGTCCTTCGGTATGGTATCAATCAGTACGAAAGCTGCTTCCAATACTGGCATACCAACGGCGACCGCAGTTCGCGCATCTTTATTTTTTTCTCGGGCAATTAATGCACCTACCCAATGAGCATACCCATCTAAAAATTCTGGGTTGATTTTAGTTAGGGCCTTACACGATTGTAAGAGTATTTCAAGTTCAGCATCATCTAAAGTGGTTAGATCACCTGTAGTTAAACCCAATACAAGGCCCAATGTTTCATCCAATTCTTCGGTTACATTAGACAAGGATTCTTCATCGTCTACAGTAAATTCGGCTATTAATTCAGGTTTATAAAGACTGATCTTAAGTGAACCCAATAATGGTGTTGCTTGATCTTGGAAAGTGTTGGCAGCACATGTAGTCGCATGATGGAAATTTTCATAGCCGGATTCTTTGGCCGCGATCTCAAGAGCAAGTGCGTGCTTGATCCCTTGTTCGGTTTTTATTTGCTTTGCCTGTGATTTGATTTTGTTTAGAGCAGTCGTGGTTGTATCAATGTGCTTCATGGAATATTCCTTTTTCAATGCAGCTTTTGACGCAGACTATCAGAAGCCACCATTAAAAAAGGCTACTACCAGAAATTTGATATTTCTCTTTTACCCGAAGGTAATTCGCCATGTCTGCGGCAGGGATTGAGCATCCCTGAAAGAACAGTATTAGAAATGCCGAAGAAACTCAATAAAAATTTGGTGCCTCGGTCCAAAACTTGAAAATTAATTTTTGGTAAAAACGTCCATTTTCCCTAACATTCTCATTTGTTTACTTTTTTGTTTACTTTTAAAAATACTTTAAAGATATACATTGTTAAAACAATAACTTATAATCTTGGTGTTATGCGTATTGTACGCATAATACGGATGTCTATTTTAGTGAATATTGGAAAACTAGCAGGGTAATTAGCTTGCTCATTCACGTAGAAGCAATTTTGCAAAAGTGGCTTATTTTGGAAGGAAAAAAGGGTATATGCTGACAGAATCACAGCTCAAAAAACTTAAACCTAAAGATAAGCTGTATCAGGTTGCTTGTGGTGATGGCCTGAGTCTGGCAGTTGAACCAAGTGGAAAAAAATACTGGAAGCTGATCTACACTGATCCGAATGGAAAAAGAAAAACAAAACGTCTGGGGTCGTATCCGGACACAAATTTGCGAGAAGCCAGAAATCTCCAAAATGAATTTCAAGAAGAATTAGAAAATGAAGTCGCGCTGAATCAATTACTGACTTTTTCAAAAGTGGCCCATGAATGGTTAGATTTCAAAATCCAAAATTCTCTCGGGGACCGGCCGGCAAGTGGTGTACTTGAACTGGCAGAGAAATGTATCAAAAATGATTTAGAACCTATTATTGGTCATAAACTATTTACCGATATTAAAAGACTTGACCTAGTAAAAGTTATTAGGAAAATAGAAAGTCGGGGTGTAAAAGAGCCTTGTAAAAAGGCTTGCAGTTATTTAAATCAAATCTATGAATATGCAATTTCTATGGGTTATGCTGAATTAAATATCGCATCCAATTTAAATAAGATTTTGATTAAAACTAAAATTAAGCAGAATTATGCTTATTTAGACGGCGTAGAAATTAAAGATTTTTTCTCTAAAATTAATAGCTCTAATTCGCATCCAATAATCAAAAAGGCACTACAAATAAAAACCCTTACTGGTGTTCGTGGTGCTGAATTAATTAATGCAAAAGTCAACGATTTTAATCTTGAAAAACGCTTATGGTATATTCCTGCTATTCAGGTTAAACAGTTTCGTAGAAAGGTTATTGAAGGCCATAAAATACCTGATTATGTGATCCCATTGTCTAAGCAAGCTGTTGAAATCATTGAATCTGCTATAGAGTGGTCACATGGTAGTGAATATGTGTTTTCTAGTCCTATTCTTAAAAATAAGCCTATTCATTTTAATGCTTTAAATCGAGCTATTCGATTAATGGGCTATACCAAAAATGATTTAACCTCTCATGGTTTACGATCCACAATGAGTACAGTTTTGAATGAATCAGATTTATTTAAAAGTGAATGGATTGAAGCTCAATTATCCCATACTGATAAAAACTTGGTCCGTGGTACATATAATCATGCTGATTATATAAATCAAAGGGAAGGTATGATGCAATGGTGGGCTGACTATTTAATTAAGTAATCCCAAACTAATTAATCCTCCGTTAATAAATTGAATAACCAGACATCAAAAAGCCTCCAGAGTGGAGGCTTTTTGCTTTTAAACTTAACTGTTGAGTGTTTAATTTAATGTTAAATTTTGAGCATTACACTGAACAATAATGTCTGCAAGACGTTCATCTGAATACTGTTCTAAACGCTCTGAACAGCTATCCACAAAACGTTCAATTGAACAAGCTTCACGGTGATCAAACGAATTTTTTACATTGCCACCGCGACTGGCATACACCACTTTGTTATCTTCATTAAAGCCTAGTACTACACGTTCTTGATTATTTGGTGTTTTGAATAACCAACCACGCTGTACATCATTCGCAGTAATTGCCATTTAATTTTTTCCTTGTTGGGTTGTGGGGGTATAAGTTTTATTAGAATCTGATTCCTACAGTATTGCCGCCCTGATCGGTTGAAGCAGCTCCTTGTGTATCATGCCATACGCCATTTATAACGACTACTTCTGGCATCCAGAATGAATGCTTTCCGACTTCTTTTAAGACATCCTCTACAGTCTTTAATTCGCCTATATCAAAAAATTTACAGAAGTTTAGCTCAGCCAAATAATCTAGGAATGATCGCAAATACTCTTTTGGGCTTTCTTCATCTTCACGCTCATATCGCTTCATATACAGATTTAAGAGCTTTTCAGTTTGCTTTACATTTGGTGGAGGGCAACGGACCACGACATTATTAATATTTAAGAGTTCAGATTCCATATCATCCATGGCAAACAGACATCCAGTAGCGAAATGGTCTGGTGCAGTTTCAAATGTCGCCTTAAGTGCAGTACGTTCTTTGAATATCGCATTGACCTGATTTCTAAATTCATCCGTTACTCTATATATTTCTGCTGCCTTATGTTGCTTGTTTTTATCTTCTAAGGTTTTGGCTGCACAAGTGACCGCATGATGATAATGCTCATAACCGGCTTCTTTGGCCGCTATATCGAGTGCTTTAGTGTGTTGGATGTCTTGAGTTACTTTGATTTTTTTTGCGGTAGATTTGATTTTACTAATAGCTGTAGCAGTAGTTTTGATGTGCTTCACGGAATGATCCTTTTTTAAAGCAACTTTTGATGCAGACTCTCAGAAGCCACTATAAAAAAAGGGATACTGGTTCTTAATAATTTTACTGCTCACTTACTCGAAAGTAATTTGCCATGTCTGCGGCCGGTATTGAGCTACCTCCAATGAATTTATGGGAAAGTAGCTTGAAAAGCAATAGATTTTTTTGAGCCAGAACGTCCAGTATTACTACTATTTATAGTTTTATCACCAATTGATTATGAGTCTGAATTGAGCCGTTTTATTTTCACAGCATTGTATTGCCAAGCTGCTTCACATAGATCATCGGTCTTAAGCTTCAATGCAGTTTCACCGCCTGAAAATGAGCCTACTTTTTTAACCTGTTCATCCACTTCACTTCTGAATGCTTCTCTAATCTCTTGTACTTGCATACCTCGAACGCCGTTGAAATCTTTACTCATACAGGGGAATAGTACGGCGTTTATCGTTCCATTGGAATCAACTTTATTATGTTCCATTAGGTCGAGCATCTGTATGATCTGGCGCTCAACAGGCGGTGGAATAGGTGAAAATAATATCGCGCCATAGGTTAGTATGCTGAAAGTAAATACAGTCGGGAATAAGGATTTAACTTTTGTAAATCTTCCTATTAATACCGCTATTACAAATCCTACGGCGATCGAAACTAGAATCGTTGCAAAAGTATGTGAATAAATAAAAAGTGAGAGGGTTTCCATTCATATTCCAAGTTGATCAACAGTAAAGAAAAGCTTAATCAGACGTTTTTTCACGAATATGAATGTGATCCAATTTCATAGGTAACGTAATCTTGTATTCATCAACATGAAGTTCGCCATTATTTCCTAAATACAAAAACAACCAATAAGGAAATTGTTCAGGAGGAATAGGAGTTTTGATTTGATCAACAAAACCCTTTTCACCCGCCCATACTTTATCCATATTTGCGACATGATCATTAATAAAAATATCATCTTGCTTATAGTTCAAACCATAATCATTAAGGCAGATTATCCCAAAGACAACATCACTTATCGCCAAACGCAGTTTGTTATAGCTCTCTCTGGCGCTATCGATATTTTCTTCATGGAAACCTGAAAATACGATATTTGATGTTACATTAGATAAGCATAAACATGCTTTAATCGTGTAAGCCATCCAGAACGATAGGCCATTTTGACTATGTTCTTGTGCAAGAGTAATTTGATCATGGGTGCGAAAATGCTTATAGGAAAAATAGAAATCCTTGTTAAGCTTCCGGATCGTAGCTTCTAGCTTATTGATAAAATGATGGCTCATTTCCTGATCAAACTGAAATTCTTTGCTCTCAATCGGGTAATCATCAGAAATTAAGGAATTAGCTAAAAGTCCACTTACTTCACCCAGAACATGAATGTTGTGCAACAACTTATCCATTTATTAATTTCCTATACTTTCGCTTCACTGAAAGGCAGGGTTTGGATCATTTCATAAATATCCGGTGTTTCTTCTTTGGATACATATTTCTTAAGATCGGGACCAAGCTCAATTAGGATTTCTTCAACTTCCTTACCTGATAAAATTTGCTGCAATACATTTGCTGCAAGTTTCAGAGAAGCCTCTTTATCATCCCCTTTTGATGCAGGGGAGGTAGTAGTAGGGGTAAGGGGAGTAGGGGAGTCTACAGACGGCGTACTACTCTGTTGTTGTGCAGCCGGATCGTGTTGAGATTCTTCCTCTGCTTCTGAATCATCTTCGTATTCATTGTCGTATGACGTTTGAATAGGCTTAGTTGCTGTTGTTTGCGCCGTAGGAGCTGTTTGCTGTGGTTCAGCTTCCTCTTTAAAGGCATTCGGTACAATGTCATCAGCAAGCGGTTTAGACGTATCTTGATCATGTGTCGCCGTTTCTTCTGTTTCTGGCTGAGTTTCCTGTATCGGATCAGGTTCAGCTTGCGACTCTGCCTCTGACTCAGGTGGTGCAGTTAAATCCTTAATGATCTGATTCAATGTTTTTTCATAAATCAGTTCTGGATCAAATTCACCTTGTTCATCTAGTGCATAAGGACGGATCACAGAAAGCCAATCGGCATGACCAAGTTCAATAAGCTTTGCGATACCAAGAATTACACGCTCAGATTTGATCTGTAATTCAATCACACTAAACTTATCATCTTCTGTAAGGAACTTATTAATACGATTCAAACGACTTGCTAAAGGAGCAGTAATCCCCATTTTTTCGGCGGCTTGAGTCTGTGAAACACCTAGTTCTAAATATTTGGCAAGTGTATTTGCCTTTTCGACAAGGTGCATATCAGAACGTACGTTATTTTCTGAGTACTGATACGTGATCACATCTTCTTTCGTCTTGATAATACTTGGTGGAATATAGCTGAAATCATGTTCAGCAATACCTAGCAACTCAAGAGCGCGAAAGCGGTGTTCTCCTGCTAGTAGAACGTAGTCATAACCCTCTGGTACAGTATTTTCATCAATAGCAGGAGTAACTTTGCGGATTTCCACTAAGTTATGCAAACCTTCAATTTGGTAAGACTTAACAATACCATCGACAGTACTTTGATGTATCTTCAAACGAATCTGTTTTGATACATAAATCTTGCTTAAACTGACTTTAATGATCTGTTTTGTATTAAGCATTGAATCAGTCAGGTTGTCAGTAATACGGGAGCCTTTTGCAGCTACCGTATCACCTAACACCGCATTCAGATCGACCTTTTTTTTCATTGGTCATGAACCCCTTATTGTTCTTCTTCAAGTTCGTCTTGGCGTTTCTCTTTACTTGCATTTAATCGGGTAGAGTGCAGACTAGAAATGATGTCCTGAATAGATTCACGTTTCTTGCTGCCTGAACTTAGACCTAACTTTTCATGAATTTCTAATAAAGCCTCAACATAAGCTTCTGTTACTTTTTCAATCTTACGTGGCACAAAAGCATTACCGCCACGCTCATGCGCTTTAACGAATAGGCCAGAGTAAGGAATATAGGTACTCATTACATTCCAATCAGCGTTTTCTGGCAAAGATATTACAGGATCAAGTAGGGTATGCACGTACGCCACACCTTTTTCACCGCCTTTAATATCTGATGGGAGTAGTAGTTTAGGTACATTCAGGTTGATGTTCTTACCCATGAAGTTGATGAACTCCATCGTATCTTTAGTCGCATTCAAATCAAACTTAGATGCTTTGAGTGGAGTAACAATAAGGTTTACATGCGGCAAAATATCTTTTAGGTACATGTGCGCCGTATCTTGCTTATAACCTACGAAACCGGCTGTATCAATCCAGATTTCATCCATATCGGCATCTTTCAGGCGCTTGATAAGCTCTGACGGCATCATATCGTTTGCCGGCGCTACCACTTGAGGTAGAACGTAGTCAAAATTCTTAATACGATCTTCGCGGCTATCGTCTTGCCATAAAGTAGCTGTACGCTGTGGATCACAGTCCAGAATAACTACGTTACGTGTCCCCTGAAACATTGAAGCAGTCGCAAGATTTAGAACATTTGTCGTTTTCGCTGATCCGCCTTTTTGCGAAACGACAAGGATAACTTTAGTTTGGTGTTTAGCCATTTTTTAGTACCTATTTAATATGTTAAGCCTTAATTTATTGATTTTGATCCACTTGAGTATATATCAAAAGTTGGAATCCGTTTCATGCAGTTGAGTATATCTCAAAATATTGACTGTATCAAATTTTAATACACCCTATTTTTATTTATTTTTAGTATATTTTTTGATTAATATCACAAAACATTAATGAAATATTAGTTTTTTGGTAAAAATAACGAAAATACTTATGTACTATTGGATCATGACCACATCCGGATAAAGCTTATGAACGTGATGTTCGCCTTTGATAGAGTTGAAGCCAGTAAACAGAGAATCCTTACAGTCGGGGATAGTAATTCTCTCGAAGGAATCATTGAGAAATTCATGATTGCATACCACTTGGATTGTGGCCGCCTTGGTGAATATGAGTCTGATGCTGCTGCAATGTTGTATGAACTGGCTTTTGATCCGGATACGGAATACAGCTATGTCACTATGTATATAGAAGAAAGAAGCCACTAATTGAGTGGCTTTTTAGAGGGAAGTACAGGTAAACGCGCACGAGCCATCTGTACTGTCGGTATGGATGCTACGCTTAAGCATGGGATTCATTTTACTTTTAAAAGTTGGTCCCACTTGAAATAATTTTGACTAAGCTGATTACGAGTCATCGTCCAAGTTCTGTTCGGTAGCATACTGGCTCCAATAGCCAATTTCTTCTTACCAAATTTTTCATGAATCTGATCCAGAGAATCCATAAGCCGGTTACTTTGTTCAACCTGATCCATATCGGTGAACATGTCATAGATATGGTTTTCTTTCGGCTCAAGACAAGTAAGGATCACGCCACATTTCTTAAAGGCCACTCCTTCTTTATATATGCTCTCTATCATCGCCGTAGCAATCTTAGCGAGTGTTAAGCAATTATCTGAGGGTTCGGGTAGGGCAAATGACTCCGACCGCTTGTAGAGGGGCTGAGAGCTATCAAAAGGGTTGGAATGAGCAAATCCAATGATGCAGCCACATAGGAGTTTTTCACTTCTCAGTCGGGAAACGGCATCTTGCACATACAAGGTAATTGCTTCTTTCAGTTCATCCTTGTTATAGACCTTCTGACCAAAAGAACGACTAGCAATAATCTGTTTCTTGGCTTGGGGCGCGTGTTCTATCTCTATACACGATATACCTTGCAGCTCTAACAGGGTTCGTTGCATCACAATTGAAAACTGATCCTTAATCATCTGGGGTTTTGCATTTAAAAAATCCAGAACTGTGATAATTCCCAGACTATTGAGTTTCTTCGCGTGCTGCCGGCCAACGCCCCAAATCTCTCCGACTTCTATAGACTGGTACATACTCTCGGTCCAACTGTAATCAATAGCTGTGAGATTACATACGCCATTGAGCTGTTTGTTTTTTTTGGCAAGGTGATTGGCGAGTTTAGCCTCTGTCTTACTCCGGCCAATTCCAATACATGCGGGAAGGCCCAGATATTTCATCAGCCGTTTTAAAATCTCATAAGCATATTCAGTTAAATCAAGGTTAGCTTCATAAGCTGTTAAATCTAGCCATGCCTCGTCAATCGAATATACCTCTAGCTCAGATGAAGTAACAAACTCACCTAAGATTTTCATAAACCGGCGCGACATTTCTGCATATAAAGCGTAATTGCTTGATAACACCTGTACATCATGCTTCTCAACAATATCTCGAATCTGGAACAGGGGAACGCCCATTTTGATTCCCAAGTCTTTCGCTTCTTGTGATCTTGCAACAGCACAGCCATCGTTATTACTGAGGATGATTACCGCTTTATTGTTTAATTTCGGATTAAAAACACGTTCACAACTGACATAACAGTTATTGATGTCCACTAATGCAATGATCTTGTTTTGGTTATCCATGAAAATGAACCAGTCTAATAGTTATGTCTTATTTATACTTTTTACGGAACGGTTTGATTACGAATGTCACTACACCCCAGATCATCATTTCTTGACCATCTTTAAAGTGAATGTCGGAAAAGTCTGGGTTTTCTGCTTGGAGCCAACATTTACCGTTCTCGATCATTAGCCGTTTCACGGTGAAGTATTCATTGTCTATATTGGCTATAACAATATCTTCGTGTTTGGCTTCAATACTACGGTCCACGATAAGCTCGTCATCTATCTCAATACCTACATCCTGCATTGAGAGTGAAGCTACTGTAACCATGAAAGTAGCGGCTTCATTCTTCACCAGATGTTCATTTAAATCTAAAGTTCTTTCGACAAAATCTTGTGCAGGAGATGGAAAGCCTGCTGCTACCTTTTCAGTGGCTAAAGGAATACTCATTTTGATGGTAGGTACGATAGCAGCTATAGAATCCACTTCATCTACTTTCGGCTGTTTGGACTGCGCTAGAAAGTCTTTGATTGCGATAATACGAGAAATAGGAACACGAATTGTCTTTGTTGGTTCATTATAGATAGACTTACGGCCTGATCCTTCACGCGATCCACCACGATTATCACTCATTAAAATCTCCTTTGATTTTGTCACAAAATCAAATGTTAATCTTAATATGGTTTTAAAAACAAGAAAAATAAATCGGAAGCAGACCAACGGTGGGGAAAAAAGATCAGGGAACCCAGACACAATAAGTCAGGATAATCTGTCCTTATGATTGAAATATATAAACGCCGTAGTTGATTAAATAAACAGGCATAAAAAAAGCACTTATAAGAAGTGCTTCTATGGAAAGCCAAGAATGTAGATTTAGAAATACGTTTTATATTGCTCTAAATCTTCACCACTTGCTTCAAGGTCTTTAAACCAGAAAGGTTTACGGCCAAGACCATTCCAACGTTGAGTTGGCTTCTTAGGGTTGAAGAAATACATCTTACGAACGTTATCTTCACTACTTACTTGAACAGCAAATTTTTCAATATCTACGCCTTGTTCAACTTGTTGACGAATCCATTCAGGTCTGCGGCCAACGCCGGTCCAAATGTTCTTGTTATTCGTAGGATCAACATAAAGCTTACGGTATTTTCCGTTATCGGAATGATTACCATAAATTGCGTCAGAGCTTTCAAGAACGTGCGTAATTTCATCAAATGGAATGTTGTATTTTTTTACAATTTCCAAAATTTTGAGAATCGCTTCGTCTTTTTCTACCAATTTTCGCTTTTCAAGTTCATTCGCTGCATGAGCCAACATTTTATCAATTACATCAGATGGTAATTGGCTAACTGTTGCTGCAATGTTATCTAAACCTTTATGACTATCTGGTGATCTAAATACATCTTTAAGCAACTTGTTAGATTTTGCTATTTGTTTATTCATGGCTAACCCTATATCTCTGCTACAAACATTCCATGGTAATAAATTACCACTTATTTGCTTTATATTCACCTAAAATTAAAATATTTTCACTTAAAATATTTGCACCATTAATTCACAAACTAAAAGGGAAGTATTTTTAAATATTAAGGTGAACAATAAATGAAATAAATTTGAATCTAAGTTTAATTTAACATATTGATTTAATAATTGATTGGTAGAAATGTTTAAAAAATTTATTCGAGTTGACGACCTATTAGGTCGTTCAAAGTCATAAAACGGTAAAAAAAATCCCTTAAAATCAACACTCCCCCACATACTGCATATAACTATTATTATGTGCAGTACCAAATTTTAAGCTTTCAATGTAATCTTGTGTAATAATTTTAGACGGGGTTTCCATACTAATTTTAAAAAAATATTACCTTATAGGTTAAACTAAAAAATATTCATGCTCTAAATGGAGAAAAAAAAAAATAAATAGTGAAATCAATTTTTCTAAATTAAATATTAAAAGAAATGGCGTGAAAAGCGCACCTATTTAAATAAATTATTTTACCAAACGTTAAAAAATAATAAAATTAAATAATATTAAAAATAAATTCATGATTAAATTATTTCTCAACTATAGATTAAATTAACCCTATTTAATTTTTAAAACAAATTATCCATTTAATTAAATACGACTGGTATAAAATCATATTTCATATTATAAGTTAAGCCTCGTGGAAGCTAAATGAAAATGATATTTCTGGATATATGTACGTTTATTTTGGCTAGGGCAAAATGTTACAAATACGAGAAAAGTGTTCTTTTATTTATATTCTTTTTATCATCGAATAATTGAGGAATGTTCAAAATTCTCGTGTCTTGGATACCCTCATCTTGGAGCTAATTGAGGGTTGATGGCTCTAGGTTTTACTATCTTAAGCTTATAAATTTCTACTCTTTTATTGTGCATAAAGGAAAAATGAACACAAAACTCATTACTTTCGTGTGAATTCTGCCCCTTTTTGACATTTTTCAGCATAAATACTTTCTTCGCCATATCAACCCCCTATTCTACTGATCGCTTGATATAGAAAGGCTTACAGGTCGTTGTGGATCATTAATATTAAAGATGAAAATTGAAACTATTCATTATTTGTTATTTCTTGTTACATTATCTTGTTAAAAATAGCGATATTTTGTTTTTATCATTTATTAAATTCTATGTGTGGAAAATGATTAACTACTAAAAGATACATTTAAATTACATCTTTATAGTTTTTTAATTTTAAAGTCATATATCAGACCTAAATATTTATTGTTTGTATTAACTTTCAAGCAATAAAGACAAAAGAAAAGTTAAATAAATCGTAAACAGATAATTAAATAAAATTTAAATATTAATTTTTATTATAAGCTATATGTGAAATATTCATGTGATTAATATACGATCGTTTTTTTATTTTTGTATTTTAAAAATGAGATATAAATCTCCATTGAGGATTATTAAAAGAATCTAATTTTTGATAGTTTGTAACATATAAAAATCTAGGTATTACAGCTATTTGAAACGTCTTTCTCGTTCCGCAAGAATTTTGGTTAACCTATCGTTTTCATTGAGTCGGTGTTCATCCGTGTCGCGCATATAGATCATAGTGGTATTGATGTTCTTATGTCCTAAATGTTTTTGAGTAGCTACTACATCTATGCCAAGCGTCAACCAATGCGTTGCACAAGTATGGCGAAAAGTATGCGGTGTTGCAGACTCTAACTCTTTAGCAATAAAGTAATCCTCACAATCACTTGCTGCCCTTTTTAGGGATTCCTCAATCACATAATTTATTCCACGTTCAGAAATATTCTTTGTAGCTTTCAAAATGCTGTTAGGTTTTAGGCTGACTGGTGGAACAACGGGGATATTTTCTTCGTGAGCATTCGGCAACTCAGGTAAACCAATACTTAATCTATAAAATTTGAGTTCTTCCATAAGCTGATCAGTGAGCAATACGGTATGTTCACGATTGCCTTTCATTATGAATTTTAGTACCCACACCCGTCTGTTCGCCGTTTGCTGTACTGAAAAGCACGCCATATTAATATGAGCAATAGATGATCTACGTGCGCCAGTACAATATAAAAGGTGCATCAACCATCTATCTCGGATTGCCTTACTTCTTTCATGACTAGAATTTGATTTTACACTTTCATGTTTTAACCAAGAACTTAAGTAATCCCAAGCATCAAAGCTCAGCGATTTGCCAGAGGTGGTATAAGCTTCATTACCCTTTATCTTAGTAGACAGTACAACAGGATTTGATTTGATGACCCCTGCTTCTTTAATGTAGTTATAGAAGCTTTTAAGAACTCGCTGTGAATATTCTACTGAATCCAACTTCAAAGGTTTGAGCAAGATTTGAGTTTTGCACGTTACATCTCCGCTTTCGGGCTTTAACCAATTTTCATCCGGATTTAATAGGATTGATAAATAACGATTAATGTCTAAAGCAGATATATGATCAAATCGGGTGTGAATGGAATCGCAATAAATTAGAAATCGTTTAATTTCTTTGAGATAGCTTGAAAGTGTATTTTCTGAATTGCTACATGAATGTTCAATCCATGCTCGTACAACATCAACGTCTGACTTTGCACCAATTGGATTGACCAAATTCCAATAAGCTGAATTTTCTGATAAATCTTGCAATGCGTTGGTAGTCATAAAACATTTTGAATATTAAGGTATAGGTTATACTAAATCAAAAAATAAAATATTAAAAGTTTATTATAAGAACACTTGATAAATAATAATCAAATACTCTATATATATGCTAATGTTTTTAAAATATAATCGAGTTATGTAGAATTCTCACTGATTTTAATATGATTTTATTTTTTAAGATATTGGCCTTTGTTGCTGTCTTTCTTTTGATCGTTGTCATAGTGTTTGGCACAATATTTAAGACAAAAGAATTGAAAAATGACATCCCTGACGATCATATAGATTCTGATCAAGAAGAAGATAAAGTTTCCGAATTTGAAGGAAACGTTGCCCCAAAAAAGATTCTTACCGATAGCGAAGCATATAACCTTGAGAGAATTATTAGCAATCTTCCGGATGGTGTGATGATTTGCCCACAAGTTAGTTTTAATGCTTTTATCGATTGCAAGCAAATGACCCTTCGCAATCGTTTCAATAGAAAATCTGTTGATTATCTGATAGTTGACGAATATTTCAATCCGTTATTGGTGGTTGAATGCGATGACGATTCACATACAAGCAAGAAAGTCCGAATGAGAGATTTACAACGTGATCAGATTGCCGCCGCCGCCGGAATTCCTACCTTAAGGATCACGAATAAGACCCCTACAGAAGAATTGGGCGGGTTGATCAGAGATCATATTAGGAATGTTGCATAATTAAAGTAAGTGAATTAAAGGTTAATTAACGTTATATTATAATAATCAAAAATAAAAATAATACTAAGTTAGCCTTTTACTTTTTCTGATAATAATCCTAACTGCTTGTTAATAATGTTAGATATGATAAAGACATCCTCAGATTAAATAAAAAAAGCCCTACTTGAAGTTTAAAGTAGGGTGCTGAAAGATAACTTTTAACTTTGAGTAATTATATTTTAGAAAATGTTGTTATCTAAAACAGTTAGCCAATTAAGTGAGCCGACACCATCTTCTATAATATCCAAGTGCGAAGAACCCTGATGAACTACTACGTTTTTTACTGAAATTGTTTTTAGGCTGCCTATTAAGGTTAGTTTATTCATTCTTATCCATGTAGTTAAAGCTAATTCAATATCAGCCTTCAAGCTTTCTAAATTTTGCGTATAGTCAATATCAAGGTCATCGAGAAGCTTCCCATGAATGACACGTTTTACTCCCTTTAGATTTACAATCTTAATTTTCACCATTAAATCCTCATTATAAAATTAGATTCTAAAACCCAAGCGACCTTTTAGATCACTTGGGTTAAGCCTTTTTTAAGTAGCAAAAATATCCATTATTTCTTCTTTTTGCAGATAACGTCCCAACAATGGATTGCCAGTAAGTAAATTTCTCATCATTGAATAATTCTGTTGCATCGTCTTGGGTAGTGAACGAATTTCATTTGGATATTTCTTTAAAAAGATTTCAGTTCTTTCTAAAGTTTTATCCTTATCTGCTAATGCTACATAAGATTCGACATAACGATCGAAAAATTCTGCTGCTAATTCAGTCGGGATTGGATCATTGAGCAAACGCATTTCTGCAACTGAGCAATCTAAGTTTAGAACTCGATCCCATTCAATGTTATGAGCCTGTGTAACGAGATATGCCAATTCTGGACGTTGGCCGATTAAGTCTGGACGTAGATCAAGGTTATTCACGACTTCATCAATGAAAACATACTTAGGTAATTCATCAACCCAACCATTTTGAATGGCTTCAACAATCGTTTGTGTAAGACGCTCTACACCTACTGCATTCACTCGATCTACAGGAAGATTGACGTAAGCACGCTTATTGAGATTGAAGGCACTTGCAATCAAGTCGCCTGTCCAGTTAATGCTTTCCAATTTTGGATAAATGCCATTATTAAGTGCAATATCAAAAATCTCTTTTGTAATAAATCTAGGTTTTAAATACTCGATCCACTGTGGACGCTGTGACAGCATGTACACCAGTGCATCATACTTTTCATGGTGCATTAAAATTTTAGGATCACAATTATCGAAAATGAACTGAGGTGCATAAGCGTTCAAATTTTCTATAAAGTACATTAGTTCATTGATGCGTTGTTCATTGTTGACCAAGTTGGCTGCAATAACATGCGTGGCCCCTTCGATTGGGAAACGCATAAGCTGATCAACATAGAAATCAGCATCAAGCTTTGAGCGATCTACTTTATCCAGTAAAAACGCATCTTCATCCTTACTCGCAATTTCAATTAATTTTGAATCGATAATGTTTGGCGGTACAAATTCAATAGCACGCCAATCCAGTGATACAGCCTTCTGACAAATATAGAAGAACTTTAAATCATCACGCACATACTGTAGGGCCATTGGTACTTTTTTGATGACCTCACTGACAACATCAACAGTCTGGTGACTTTCATTCAATAGCCCTAGTAGTCTTGGCTCAATCATTACCGCCGTTGCATACATATTCGGTTGAATATATGAATCATCTAGGTTGATGATTGAGATGGGATTAGCATTGATCAAATCCCAAATATCATTCTCATTGAAAATTTGCGGTGGGATGTAGCCAAGATACAAAGGGTTTTTTCTGATCTGATCGACAAACTCATTAGAATTCAAATAATAGATGTTAAATGCGCGATTGTTTGGATCATAGAAAGGATTAGAGAGATATTCATTATGAATATTATTGCCATAGGGAGGTTTAATATTTGTGGCAAAAATTTTCCCTTCGCGCAGTAGCTCGTTATAAAGCTCCTGATTAGTATTTGATTTCATATAATCGCTATGCCAGTGATTTAATAATATTAATATTATAGTATTATTTATATTTAAATAAATACTAATATTAATCTTAATATTAAAAAAAAGCCCCTTATATAAGAGGCTTTTAATCGCTGTTTAATTACTTTTTGGGTTCTGTACTCACATACTGTTTAGTACCCTCATAAACTTTCTGATTGGCTGTGGTAGCCGCCTCGTTATAATTTTCAGGTGTTACGCTGATCATATTTGCATTCACTTGCTTAGGCGCTGCCGTAGTCGTGGACGTTGGGCCATTAACGTTTTGTGGTAAGGCGCTTGCATCCGGTGTTAGTCCTGTTCGCTCCTGAGCAGCTTGAATCTGTGCCGCAGAGTTGTCAGCTCTTTGGTCTACACGATTACCCACATCTTGAACATTGATCTGACCAACAGCCTGACTCATTTCGTTATAGCGTGATGCACCTTGAGGGTTTAGGAATTCCATTGCTGCCTGATTGATTAGTGGGTTGTTAGACTGCATTCCTGCGGTTACTAATGCCACACTAGCTCTATCATTTGGGTTTCCAAGAGAGATAAGTGATTGCTGTTGACGGGCAACATTCTGTTGGAAATTTGGATCGTCTACACTACTCACAGCAGACTTATATTTCTCAAATGCTTGTGGATTCATGTTAATCATACCCTGCACTTCTGGCGCTTTGGCTGCGATTGAACTTGTGAATTCCATGCTTTGTTGTTCAGTCTGTTTCAATGATTCAATTTTAGATTGAATTCGGTTGAAATCATTGGAGTACTGTTCAGTAAAATCACTTCCCTTGCTTTGAGTCGCTGTAGTGCGTAGCTCTTGTAAACGTTGAGAATAGTCAGATGCAGTAAAAGAAGTATTTTTGCCATTTGAATGTGCGGAAGCGGTGGTTTTAGTTAAACTATCACTCGTATTCAGATTAGATGTATTTGCATTGCTTAGAGTAGTGCCGTCACTTGCTACATTTGATTTAGAGCCTGAAACAGTGCCACCCACTTGCGCTCCCGCTTGAAGATTTGCGGCAGCATGAGCATTTTTCTTATCCTCGCCTGCTGCATTATTTTTCCCTGCCGTTTGTTGACCGCCGCCTACGGTTGCATTGCCATTAACACCCCCTTGAACCCCTGCGCTTACCGCGCCACCAGAAGCAGTAATTTCTTGCGTTCCCGACTGATTCATTAAACCGACTTGATTGCCTGAAACAACAGATTTGTTAAATGCTGAGCCTTGTTGAGTCACACTTGAATCGCTAATCGTATTGCCTTGTGCATAAGCAGCATTACTACCCATAGAGGTCGAATTTGTTCGGGCAGAACTAACATCAACACCCAATTTGCTACTTAAACTTGCAATTTCTGCTTCAAGTTCACTTCGTTGACTACTTATTGAATTAGATAGTTCAGAAGATGTTTTTTGGGTGTTAGATGAAGATAAGCTGACCTGAGAAACACCATTTACCGTTGCAACGTTTTGACCACTAATCGTAACTGCTGAACTGGTAGAGGCCATTGGTGCTGACTTAGCAACATCAGGGTTATTAACCTTGGCATCATAGTTACCCGCATCAGCACTATTCATACGGCCATAAATCTGATTCATACCCATCATCATGCCGCTAAACAGCATCATACAAAGTATAGGTACACTCGCCAGTAAAGCGTTTGCTAGAGCAAGTTTTTGGGAAACTGCTGCATAGAATTGTGGACCAGTGATCAGGTTGAGTTCATGTACGCCTGTAGCGTTAGCAACTTTTAACCATTCATCTGATAAGGTGTTCTGTATGTAGAAATTAATGATTGCAGCCATCGGTAGCCATAAATAAGCAGCTACCGTAAATGCCATATAATTACCAAGTAGCTTAAATGAGCCTGTTCCTTGGATCATGATGAACAAAACTACAATCGGGAAAATTAGAAACGAGAACATGATCAGAACGTTCTGCCCGTCACGCATTACCTGTAAAAAGCCTGTAGCTGCTGCTGCGTTCTTTTCTTCCCATTGATTTCTTGAACTGATCCAAGCAGAACATTTTGACATTCCCGACATGCCATCAGCCTGATCGTAGCAATAGCTTGCTGTTTGGAGCATTGGGTTAAAAATGGTTGCCATCATAAAGTTACGTGCGTTCTCTTGAGATGTATTTCCCATAAGACTGACGTAATTCACAATATCATTAATCGAATAGTCACTACCTCCTGCTTGAGGCTTTGGATTAAAGCCGGCAGACTCACCATTTGCTGACATTTGACGGATTAAGGCATTTCTTAAATTGTAGAGTGTTACATCTCCAATGATTTTATTGACATCAGTAGCCCCGCCCCCAGAGTTGTTGATGCCATCAAGATACGCCGTCATTGCTTTATCAAGTTCGTCTGCTGCCTGAGCGCAAGTCATCATATTGTCAGTTGTAATACCTGTAACAGCGAGAGTTACATATACGACAGTACTGGTACTTGTTTTGGCAGCATCCGTAAAGTATTTGACTGGATTATCAGATTTTTGATACTGCTCTGTATTAAAATTTGGATTACTTACGATACATGACTGATAAATGTTTTTTGTTGTTTGAAGTAAGGATTGTGATGGAACAATAGATGCTGAATCACGTAGAGCATTGATTAATTTTAAAGGGGTAACATAACCATCCTCAGAAATCTTAGGCATATATCCACTAGGATAATCATCAACGACTTGATATGCCTTTTCAATGATTTCAGTAAATACCACGCTGATCCCACTGGCTACAGATGCCGGCAAAGCCAAACCTAAAGGTACATTGTCTACAGTTTTGACATTGCCACTATAAATATCTTCAATCGCAACAGAAGCTTTAGGGACTGTCAAAATCATGTAAACAACCAAGGGTGCTAACAATGCCCTCATATCCATTTGCTGCTTGAAGGCGGCATTGTAAATCCAGACAGCAAAAAGCATCACCATGCCAAAAAAAGCACCGACACCCATGTTGCCAACGCCGTCACCATGGAATAGAGCGGTGTCATTAAACAGCATTGCTACGCCATTTAAGGCACTCGCAAAAAGGCCAGATTCGCCCATGGTATATATTACAAAAGGATCAGCCATCCGAAATCCTATTAATAATTATTAGTAAATAAATAAGATTATAAATGTATTGTTAGTAAATATAAAATAAAACAATAAAAAAACTTTAATAGTTTAAATTGTTTTTTATTTTTATAATATTTAAAGTATATTTCTTAGGTCTTAACCTTTTTTAGCATAAAATAGAGCCACTTATGAAAAAACAAGTTTTAGCATCACTTCTAATTTTTTCGGGACTTTCATGTTCTTTTGCTGTTTTAGCCAATAATGTTCCTGTATCTGGTGAAATCGCACAACCCTTAATGACTGAAAGCCAAATAGAGGAATATAAAGCCTTACATACTAAATTGGGTGTAACCACGATCGGTAATATTGAACCCTTCAGAAAATCGTTAGTTACTGATGTTAATGAGCGATTAAAAACTTTGAAAACACCAGAGCAAAAACTTCTTTTTATCATGTCAATGAATGATGTTACTGGCGGCAACTTCCATGTTAATGACAACTCAATCGTCAAGCTGAACAAAGAAGAACAAAACTATTTCGATACTTACTACACCTTTGTACTGGATCATTTAAACAAAGAGATTTCAGTCGGTGAACAGACGAAGGAACAGCTAATCGCTCAATATGAAAAGACATTCCCTTTTAAATTTTATGAGCGGGATTTGAATAAATTTCTGGCTTCGGACAAATAAAAAAAGCGGCTGAAAAGCCGCTTTTTTTATCTTACTTTTCTATATTTTTGTCAAACCCTTTAATAGCTTCATCTACAGTTCCATTCTGGCCCATCTCAAGTAATTGCTTATCGTTGATCAATCTAATGATTTCCTCATTATTGCCTTCCATTTGAGCCGTAGTGAGCTGACGGTCATATTCTGTCGAATTTTCCGTGTAAGGAGTAATATTCGGTGTAATCAACTTACCTGACGCATCACGTATTACAGGGGCATTAGAAGCGATCTCGGCACTCACATCACCATATTCTTTGTTGATGACATTAAGTTTCTGCTGCTTATCAATTGAAATCTGATTTACATCGACTTGCTTAACAGGATCAAATTCTTGACCTGTAAGATCATTAGATTTTTTAACAAGTTTTCCAGTATCTTTAATAAGATCATCGGCTTCGTTAATTGAAGTACCATATTTCTCTTTCGCCTTTGCAATAGTGTCGGCATCAATACTTGCACTGACTTTATCAAGGTGAGCCTCCTGCTTCTCAATTTTAGAATCAATTGATCCTAGATTAGATAACGTCCCTCTTTCTCGGAAAGTATCTACTACGGTCGTAGTAGGTGCTACAGCATCTAAAGCTGACAACATAACTTCTGAATTACCTGACTGGCGTGCAGCTAAATAAATCGAAACTCGATCTAAAGCTTCTGGTGTTGATTGTCCACCAAGACGAAGTATTTTTTCAGCATCTTGCTTAAGTTCATCCCAATTCTTTACATTGGCGCGACCAAGTTCATCCGTCTGATCTAAAGCTGCATTAACGACTTTACTGTTAGGTGCAAGGACATTGGTACGGCCAGAAATATCAGAATCAGTAATTGTGTTTGAAAGTACCCATTGCAAGCTTTCAGATTTCTGATTACTTAAACTGCGTACTTCACTGGCAAGTTGAGCAGCTTCTCGCTTTTCAGCCGCAGTAAATGTATTTGAGTTATCTTGCTGAATAATTTCATTGAGCGCCGTAGCCTTAAAATCTGCATCTTTACTACTTTTGATTTTCTGAATGATATTCTCAGTCGTAACCCCCTCTGATGTTTTAAACTCACCACCACGGATACCACTTTCATTACTTACGGTATTGTCAAAAGTTGGCTTCTCTGTCAGAGAATTGATAACTGCACGATCGCCTTTAACTGCACTCGAATTGATTACATTACTATCAACCCCTGCTGAAATACCGGCCGCCAATTTTGATTTATCATGCTCACCAAAGCCCTGTTTTACAGTGCCGGCCAAAGTAGCATCACCTTTGATTACAGTATTACCAGATTTCTCATTTTTAACGGTTTGCGTATCTGAGCTATTCACATTCGTTTCAGAATGCGTACTGCCATCCAAAAGCCTTTTATTGGTATCACCGGCTGAATCACTATAGGTCGCTAAATTTTCTTTACCAGTTTCAGTAGAGCTTCGATGACCTTGTGAGTTAGCTACAGAGTTATCCATGCTGTCTGAGGTACGCGCTGAAAGTTGCTCTAATCGGGATAGCTTTTGGTTAATCTGATCATCATATTCCGCAGCTCTTGATCTCGCTGCGCTAATAGTATTCATAGATTTAACTTCTGTGGTTCCAACACCTTGAATAGTGGTCGCACCAAAACCATCTTTGTTTGTAATACTTGAATGTGAATTCAATGGAGCTGAACCCATAACCGTCTTACTGTTGAGCTGAGTGTTATAGCCGCCGTCTGATGGATTAATAGCTTTAGAGAATGAGCTAACTCCCCACATCATTCCACCAAACAACATTGAGCAGAAAATAGGGACCATACCCATAGCGTTATTGGCTACTGCAAGTCTGGTCGTTACTACATCATATAAATGGGGTGCTTGGCTGATGGTGAAAAGGCCATCCGGATTGCTAAGTTTTAGAAGGTAGACTGCTTCATGAAACTGGTACTGGCCGTAAAAGTTAATAATCGCTGCCATAGGCAACCATAGATAGTTTGAAAGCATGAATGCCACATAACCACCAATAATTTTTTTACTTGCCATGCCTTGAAGCATGATCATAAATACCATGAATGGGAAAAGCATAAAGCCCACCAATACCATGACGTTCTGACCATCTTTCATTTTCTTCAAAAAGCTCGTGCCACTGGCCGCAGATCGATCTTTCCACTGTTCTACTGTACTCACCCATGCTGCACATTTTGAAATCTGGTCTAGGGCAAATTCATCTGTACATCTTGATGCAGTCCGAACCATAGGATCAAACAATACATTCATCATGAATGAGCGGCTGTCTGAGTTACTCATTCCTGTCACGCTACTTAACATCGCAGCGATTTCTGCATCTGAATATTTGATTGTTCCAGTAACACTCTTGTTTTTCCCGAAGCTGTTGTGTACAGCCATCGCACGAGCAATCTTTTCACTCATGGAGTTTTTCTTGAAATTAGAACCTAACAGTCCAGTCGGATCGGCATTTTCACCTTTTACGTGAACCTCCATGGCCTTTGCCACGTATGATCCTGCGTCAGAGCATGACATCGTAGTAACGTTACCTTGTCCGGCTTGGCTCACCGTAAATGAAACTTGACGTTCGGTTGAGTTTAGTACTGACTGAAAATAAGCAGCCGCATCTTTAGAGCGTGTGTATTCTTCTGGGTTCCATAGATCATTACCTACGATACAACGTGCATATATCTGGTTGAATGCTCCCTGTAGTAATGGATGATCCGTATTTAGGTTGTCATACCGAATGGCGTTAAGGACTTGTAAGGGTGTTAAAAAACCATCCTGAGTGAGCTGTGTTGGCGCACTTGCGCTGTTATCTGTCGGCAGTATCATGAATGCTTTTTCAATGTACTGAGTCATTAAAGTTGCAATGCCACTGATAACCGAAGCCGGTACTGCTAAACCAATAGGTATGTTGTCTACCACTTTTGGATTTTCAACATTATAAACGTCAGTAATCACAACTGTTGTTTTTGGTACTGTCAAAATCATGTACAGGACTAAAGGAACTAGCAATGTTTTTAGTTCAAAGCGATTCTCAAAAACCGCTTTGTAAATCATGATTAAGAACAGAACCATTGCGCCCAGAAATGCACCGAAACCCAATTGCAACGGCCCATTACCTTTCAATATTGGACTGTTGCTAAACATCATTGCAACGCCGTTTAAAACTTCCGCAAAAGTCTGAGTGTCCCCCAGAGAAAATATCTCAAACATACATTATTCCTTGTCTTTCGCTTCGCGTTTGGCGTTATATCGTTGTATTGCTTCTGCAACCGTTAAATTGTCTGCGGTAAGCATGGATTGGCTAGGATCAGGGGTATGGCTTTGAGTCACTAAAGCTGAGTTTCGAGTCGCCGGAGAATTTGGCGTTCTCTCGACTGGATTTTCTTTTAATTCATCTTTAATGACGTTAAAGCGGCGGTCCATTTCTTCAAAACGCTTCTGATTCAAACCTTCTTTTAAACTTTCACGAGATTGATCATTTGCCGCATCAATTTCTCTGCGGTCTTGACCAAGTTCATGACGATGTAAACCGGTTGCTTCCTGCAACTTAAGGTCATTTTCTTTGGTGGATTCTTCTTTGTGCTTCTGGCGATTCAAGTTGTAATCGCTGTATTGAGGTGCATCTTCCTTCGCTCTGCCCATTTCCCTATCAAGATGTAAGTCGGCCGGCATGGTTTTATTACGTTCAATCGCATTCAATACGTTGTCTTTAAGTGTTGATGCCGCTACATCAGCTTTAACGAGAGGTGCTTTTAAATTTTGGGCAAGGGTAGCCTTGTCCTCTACTTTAAAGTGGAAATCTTCACCGTTCTTGTCTGGGGAAACCGTTACGCCAGTTTTAGCCAAAGTGGTTTTATGAAATTCTTTGGTGGATTCAGTAATATTTTTAGCATGAATCGCCTCAATGTTTGGACCTTTAAAGTCCTTACCATGGCCTTGAGGTATAAATGTTCCCACGTTGGTTTTAACTGCGGTAGCAACTTGAGTTCTGGTTTGATCCGCATTCTCAAGCCTTTGAGCCGCACCCTTTTGTCTGGCTTCAAGTTCCTGACTAATTTTGTTTTGATAATTGCCTTCACGACCTAAAACAGAAACGTGTAAATGCTGACCTGTGAAATCCTTAGATTTCGTTTCGTACTCGTTTACAAACGCTACTTTATAGCCATGCTGTTTAGCCACCTTCTGCATTTCTGCAATCGCATTTCTGGCATCACTAGGATTGGTTAGAATAAGGTCAAATGCCTTACCTTGAACGTGCTTGCCTTTACTTCCAACATTCTGATGGTATTCATCATTGAAGCCTGAGAAATACTTTACTTTATTACCAAGCTTGTCATTAACAAGGTGTGCAAATTCCACGGTATATCCACGAGATTTACCGCCACCGTATGCCTGATCCGGATTGTGTTTAGGAGCCTTAATAGGTAAGCCGGCACGAGCGATATATTTATTATCGACAAAGCCATCACCCAAAATCTGGCCCTTCAATCCAGTACCGGCTAATGCTTTAGCTAAAGACGGATTATTTAAATCAGAAGTAGAAATACTGCCTAAATCACTACCTTGCTGTTTAGCCTTGGATTGACTGATTAGCTCTTGCTCAAGTTTTGACGCAAAATCCTTACGGTTCTTTTCACCTGACTCACGATATTTTTCATCATCAATTCGCCATACAATGTAGTTTTTACCTACTGCATAGTGAACTTCATCAATAGATTTAGAATCGTCATTTAATGCTTTCCACGCCGTAGCGTAATGAGATTTTGTGGTGAGTTCTTTATGGATGAACTGAGCCATCGCATCTAAAGATGCTTGGTTTTCTACATAAGAAGCTGTTCCTACTTTACCTTTTGAAACCAGACCTTTAGCCATCATTTCTTTATCTAGCTCAATCTTACGGTCTTGGTTAAAGCTAATCATACCGCCGTTGGTAAGATGCTTCTTCTCTGGATCGTAATGAGTGCCAAACAGTGATGAAGAATTAAAACTGTTTTCACGGCCTACTTCGGCGGTCAAAATTGCTGCTTGTTTTGGTGAGAACCCTGCATGAAGGAATGAGTTATAGACCATGATCATGTTGCGTTGCTGAGTATCACCTCTAACCTCAAGTTCGCCGGCCAAATACGCATACTGAGCATCTAAGCTAGGATTGGTCCCAAAATATTTGTCAAACTTCCCTCTTAAATCATTGTTGTTAATATGAAAATTGTTCCAGTCGGTGTTGGCTGATCTCAGATTTCCATTCAAATCATGATCCGGAGCCTCAAAGCCAGTTAGTGCTTTATACGTTTCGCGTGCAGAGTCATAACCCATGTTCATCCCTGCCATTACAATTGCGTAATAAGCTAATTGTTCAGGGTTAGCTACATGAGAAGCAGCCAGTTCGGTCATACGTGCATGAGCGGCCGCATCACGTTTTGCTTGTTCCCATTTCTCGCCGTATTTCTCACCATACACTTTGTCGATATTTTCTAGGTCATTCCGAACTGTTTCATGGCGTGAGATACGGTGCATGATGTCTGAACCTAACATGCTGACTGTGAGGCTTGATGAAGCAATACTCGCAATAGCTCTATTCACTTGTTCCAGTTCTGAATTCGTTTCAGATAAAGACTGAGTTAAAGCAGATTTATAGGCTAGTGCTTCTTTTCTTGATTCAGTAGACGATTGATTAATACTCTCGTCTAAGTTGTGTGATTGACCGTTAAGCGTTCTAGTTTGATTAAAGCCGTCAGTGATCGCGTAATGACTGTCTGAGTATTGTTTTGAGTTCTTACCACTACCCTTATATAGTGCATCATTTTCAGTACCCGCAATCACACTACGATCCGCATCTTGATAACCGGCTTGCGTTAAGATTGCTGATCCGGCTTTAATCTGTAATGGGCCGATACCATAAGTATTATCGCCTGAACCCTTTGCAGGGGTCATTTGAGTACTGGCATTTTGTAAGGCAACTGGTGTGCCGTCTGCTGCAAGACTTGTTTCAGCGAAAGTTGTACCTTTACCTATCTTTAATCCGATTCCTGCGCCCAGATTGAGTCCCTGTTGGTTGGTCGCCGTTACTGTATCGTGTTCATCACTTTTTAATTGAACAGATTTAGAGTTTTTGATGGTTTGGCCGCTATTGGCTTCCTCATAACTTTGTGTATAGCCCTGACCAGAAATAATATCTTTACGAGTCGTATCATTCACATTGCTTAGACGGTTATCAGTAGTACCCCCACTTACCGCAATCGCACTTAAGCTACTGATTTGAGCTGTCAGACTTTCAGACTTACTTTCGAGCTGTGCCTTCTTCTTATGTAATGCAACCATTTGTGATGCAGATGCTTCAAATGATTGTGAAGTAGAGGTTGTGAATGCTTTACCGCCGTTTGTATCTGTGGCTGCACCTAAACCATTTGTAGTAGACATAGATGTCTTATTTGCAAATGGTGAAGCGCCAAGTGTATCAGGGGCATTTAATTTCGAGTCATAGTATGGAGATTTTGTGACATCCATTCTTCTCATTAAACCAACCATAGCCATTGTCATTCCAGAGAAGAACATCATGGAAAAGATAGGCAAAATGGCTGTAAGCGTATTGGCGAATGCAAGAGAATCACTTACGGCCTGATAGAAAGCAGGATAATCAGAAATAGAAAATAGGTCGCCTGATTCAGAACCAGTAAAGGTATAGATCGTATTTTTAATTTTAATGTATGAATAGAAATTAATAATACTCGCTAACGGCATCCATAGATAAACCGAAGCCAAGTACATCAGGTAACTTGAAACGATGATGACCGATTTAGTTCCCATATACACAATCATCAGCACCACTAATGGAAACATCAAGATTGCCAGAATAAGTAAGATATTCTGTCCATCCTGCATCATCTTAAGAAAGCCTGTCGCTGCTGCGGCATTATCCTCGGCTAATTGAGCTTCACCTTGTACCCATGCTGTACAGTGAGCTGCATTACTTAATTCACCAGAAGTAGAGCCACTATTGTTGGTACACATTGAAGCTGATTGAAGCGGCTGATTGAATAAACTATTTAAAAGAAATTGTCGGCCGTCATTTGTAGTCAAGTCGGTGAGCTGAGCAAAGTTAGCCATTACATCGTTATAATCACGAGTTTTGGTTAATGTGCCAGAACCATCCGTCATGAGTAATGCGCCATTTAAAGCACGTTTAAAGTTGTAATTTAAAGTCCCTTGATTAACGCCGTCACCAAACACAAACGATTCAAACGATTTCTGTAGTTCACTCGCCGCTTCATAACAACTATAGGTTTTAAAAGAACCATCCATCTGACGCAAGGTAACAATCCCTGCTGCATTGTCATATAGGAAGTTCATGAAATAGGTATAGCTATCTGGTGAATTTTTATATTCGTCCGGATCAAACTTAGAATTACCGACAATACAGCTTTGATAGACTTGATTGATCATGTTGGAAACAAATGGGCTTTCTTCACTGACGTTCACATAGCGCAATGCGTAAAGTGTTCTCAATGGTGAAACAAAACCATCTACCAGAAGCCTTGGGCTATTTGTCGTGCTATACGCCGTTTCCATGGATTCAGTAAAGCTTTGAGAAACGCTACTGATCAAAGTCATTGGGAGTGCTAAACCAAGAGGAATATTCGCAACCTGTCTTGGAGTTTCTTGATTATAAGAATCTACAATAGTTACTGTAGTTTTAGGCAAAGTCAGCATTACATAAAATATAAATGGAATGATCAGCATTTTGAGATCAAACTTTTGCTTAAATGCAGACTGATACAGCGCCATAGTGAATAGGATTAAGACACCTAAAAGTACGCCGTATCCCACGCCAAATGCAGCATCCCCTGAATAGAAAGGGTCTTGAAAAATTAAGGCTACCCCTTGTAACATTGCCTCAAAAGTGGCCGTATCACCAAGCGTATAAATTATAAAGTCTGCATTTGCCATCAGAAATATTCTAAATTATTTGCACAATATTATATTATAGAATATGAGGCGTTTAATAAATATTATTACAGAAATGTTTTTTTATAATTATAAAAAATAAAGCCTAATATTAAATTAGGCTTTAAATCTAAAATTTAGAATTAATACAGATTAAAACAGATCGTTACTCGAATCTGAGAATTCCTGTAGGTCTTGCATTGCATAGTCATTCATACCCTGAATGATACTTTCATCAAAGGTAGTCGTAGATGGATCAATAGAACCCATTGTCATAAATACCCCACCCATCATCGCGCCTGTCGCACGATTATAGTGGTTCAACGTATGTAGACCAAATGTGTTTGCTGCATGATAAACGCCGTAAGGAGTGAACATGCTAAAGTCATAAAACTCGTTTTGCAGTCCATCAATACGTTTAGATTTATTCTGGCTTTTATCCGCTTTTAATTGAAGCCGTTTTTCCATTGTGCGTTTCTTGGAAATACGTTTAGCTTTGTTTTTGAATGCCAATCGCTTCTGTAAATCCTCTTGTGATTTGCCATGCACGTACAGTACATAATCATCGACACTAAGATTTAGCTTAAGGAATTGTTCTAAGTCAGGAACGGAGTTATCACGATTGCGATAGACGTTGCCACATAAGATAAAATTCCGCTTTAACACTTCTACAGTTTGCTTAGACTGTGTTTGTGATTCTGTATTTTTGCCAGAATCTTTTTTGAACAATTTGGAAATAATACCCATAGTGACACCTCACAAGTTAATGCAATCGAAATTCTCCAAGTTGATATGAATGAGATAATAATAACTAAAATAAAATTAAAATGATACGGTTAATATGTTATTTATTATTAAGATAATCATTAACTATAATATTATTTAATAATCAAAAAAAACGCCCCGAAGGGCATTTTATTTAATCTAGGATGTTATAACGCATGTACTTGGTCTTTGCATCGATATAATATTCTGCTTTCTTATTGACCTCATTGCCAGTTCCATCATCAATCTTGATCGCATGAGTAACCGTTTTGCCTTTAAATAGCTTGGACATTTGGGCTGCTGAGAATGGCTTAAGCGCAATTTTAGGCTTTGATGTATACCAACTATCACAAGTATTACACTTATACCGATTACCTGAAATCAGATATTTGCCTGTGCAACTTTCTTGCGTGCAGTCATCTTTACTTTCAGTACCAGTGTTCGCCACATCTACGCCGTCAAAACTAAAGCCAACACGCTTTAATTCATAATTAACGATTAACTTGCCTGAAAAATTATTTCCTTTTGCACTTTTAAAACCCTCAAGTACATCAGTAACGCCGTTCTGAATAAGAATTCTAATTTCTGAGTCAGAGAGCGATTTTTCGTTAATGGTACGCCATACCATAAACTTACATGCTTCATGGTCGGTACAAGCAACACCTGAAACAGTACCTTCCATTGGTGATTTACAGATAGGACAAGGAAGATCATATTTAGTTTTTGGAAAAAAGAATTTAATGTGATACGTCTTATCTTCTTTAATCTCCAATTCAAGTGCAGCACTAAAGGTTTTGCTCTTGGAACCTTTTACCTTTGGATCAGCTTTTTTTACAAAGCCACTGATCACACCAGTCGCCTTGTTATTAATTAACACTTGTAGTTCTGCATCAGAAAGTATTTTGTCTGCAACCATACGTTGAAGTTTAAAACGACATGTTGTATCAGAGCAGATGACATAGCGTGGCTCTAAGGTGAGATCACTGCTACATTCAGGGCATACACAGCCAGCCAGTTTAATTACTGGAATATTTTTATGTGCAAGCTGTAGTTTGGAAATGAAGTCAGATACAACCTCATGTGTATGGCTCATAAAATCAATAGACTTGTGAGCATCTTTATTCACCTCTGCTAACTGCAATTCCCAATTCGCAGTAAATTCTGGCTTAGTCAATGAAGTAATGCCATTTTCTTCCAAAAATTCGACTACCTGTTTACCGTACTCAGTAGGCGCAATGTACTTGTTATTACCAACTTCCTGCAACATCGCCTTTTTTGGAGAGCCATTATTAGCAGTTGTAGATAGCAGATCATCAATAATATTTGCTCGGGTAGCCGGTGTGCCAATACCACAATCCTTTAAAGCCTTTTTCTGATCTCCTTTCAATAATCGTGAAATATTTTGCATGGTACGAATTAGCGTACCATTGGTGAACGGTTTTGGTGGCGTAGTCTTACCCTGATTTAAGGCAACAGATAATGGAGAAATTTCACTTTTATCCTGATATGCAGGGAGAATGACATCTTGCTTGCCCTTCTTTTTATCGCCATTTTCTTCCTCAGTTTCGACTAAAGCTTTCCATCCTTTGCTAATAATAGTTTTACCTACAGAGCGGAAAGCCTGATCCTCGATAAAGGTAAAGCGTTCAGTTTCGCTATATTCCATTGGTGGCAAGAATGCAGCTTTAAAACGCTCGACAATGAGATAGTAGATTTTTTTAACAGCATCAGAAGCGGAAGCGTCTAATACAGTACCAGTCGGGATAATTGCAAAGTGGTCAGTTACTTTACTGTCGTCAAAGATATGCTTGCCGACCACACTTATCCGGTCTTTAGCTTCTTGAGCCATTAGAGTAATTTTTATATCACCCTTTTGTTTAGACATCAGATCGTCAAAGATTCGCGCCACTTCATTTGGATAATCCGAAGGTAGGTGTTGTGATTCTGTACGTGGATATGTCACAGCTTTGTGCTTTTCATATAGCTCTTGGACCAATTCTAGTGTCAACTTACTGCTGAATTTGTATTTTAAGTTGGCGACATACTGGATTGTCGTCAAATCAAATAAATTCGGTGCATTAGACTTCTTGTTGGTCTTGTTCTCAATGACTTTGGATACGGGTTTTAACTCTTTACCATTATGGCAAGCTGCAACTATGGCATTGGCTTTGTCCCGATCATAGAAACGGTTACTACTAGAAGAATCTGTTGAGTTTTCTTCATCATCTTCTTCTCCGGACGCTTCGTTCGATTCGCTAGACTGATTCTGTTTCTTTAGAATTTCATCATAATTTACCCACTTACTCTCATAGTTCTCAGCTCCAACTTGGAACTTGGCTCCAATCTCCCAAAATGCTTGTGATACGAAACTATCAATCTCTCGTTGACGGTGAACGACCATGGTTAATACTGGAGTTTTTACCCGACCAATCGCGGTGATCTGGGAAAGATACTGTTTACGGCTCATAACTGCTGTAGCGGCAATAGAACCGTTTATTCCTACTACCCAATCCGATTTAGAACGGCAACGTGCAGCCTGATTCAAGCCTTCATATTCATCTGAGTCTTTAATATTTTTATAAGCTTTGATCAGACCATCTTTGGTCATTGAATTAATCCACATTCGCTTAAGTGGTTTTGTAGTGCCTGATTTATCGTAAATCAGCCGACCGATTAGCTCTCCTTCCCTACCCGCATCACAAGCATTCACTACCTCTGTAACTTGAGGACTGTCAAAAAGCTTTTTAATAACATCAAATTGTTCTTGGTAGCCATCATTTTTGATAATCCGTAGCTCCCAATCATCGTCATTAGGAAGAATAGGCAATTTAGAAAGATCATTAACAGTCGGGTGGTGAAGTTCAACCAAATGACCAATAGCCCATGTAATGATGCAATCTTTCTGGTTTGTTAAAAACCGATTGGTAGGTGATTTAACGAAGCCACCTAACGCATGAGCAATCTCACGACCGACTGATGGTTTTTCCGCTAAAATTACTCGCATTATGAATTCCTCAAACCGTATTAATCTTCTAACTCATTAATTGGGCATGTAAACCCTTTGTCAGTATTGCTACCGCTATAAAATCTAAAGACGTTTCCATTCTCGTCTTTTGCCCAAAAACCGAACTCTCTGCCGAACCAATCTAGGTCAAGGCTGTCACCTATCCGTAATGTTTTTTTCACGAATCTATTAACTAAAAAAACGCATTCATTATTAGTAAATGAACCACTTAAACGGTTTTTAATCAAAATATCTTTATGGAAATTGAAGTTTTGAACTTGCTTTAGATAATGCAAATGTTTGGGTAAATAGTTAGGAATAAAAACCCTTTTTTTATCCTTCTTGTTGTTACTTATATACCCATCAATATAGTTTCCACTACCCAGATATACGGCTAACGGAATGAGGTCGAATAAGATTTCTTCGGTGAGTAAAGCATGATTAAAAACTATAAAAGGATCAAAACTATAAGTATTCTTCACGGAATCAAAAACGCCGTAGGCTTCATGTTTTGACTGATCTTCATGAAATACCTTAACTATCTGTTCTGATTGAATAACCTTTAGTAGTGATTCACCATTGCGAAGCCCAAATAACTGATTCATTCGATAAAAACGTGACTTATGTTGAGGTAAGGCAAAATAGTTACCATTACGGTTATCTTGATATAACGCTACTTTTTTAACAGTGCCATGCTGTAAAAACGCCATTCGCAAATTATTTTGATATTCGACTAAATCTGCCGGATTTTTAGGCATGAAGGGTAATGTTATAACGAGCTTTTCACCCACAAAAAGGCCAAAAGAAAGCCCAACAAAAACAGCGTTTTCAAGTAATGTATTTGGTATATCAATAACAAGCTTAAGCTTACTTGCAATAGCCTTATATTCTTGAAATTTAGATGGCATAATATTATTACATCAAATTATAAGAGATTAATTAATAATATAACATTTAAGTAATAATTTTAAGTTTTTAATAAAATAAATCGGCAATATTGCCGATTTATTTTATTTAATGTTTCTTTAATATTAACTTTCGTCACTATTGGTATGACAGACTGGTATCTCAAAGTCCTGCCAGTAATCAACCAGACTTTCGACACCGAAATTGTTCTTCATTGGAACATTAGTAACTGTTATACGCGCTGATATGTCTACACATTGAGAATATTCCTTAGCCCTAGTTTCTTCATCAATAAATTCTTTCGGATCATAGACTTTATTGAATCTGGTACTCACAAAGACTTTGCCGTTCTTACTATGAGTAAATGCCAAAATAGACTTGGCATTGCTGCCCATTAATTCCGCATGAAGGCTTTGGCGATAGAAATACTGCTTTTCAATCAATTCAGGTACTTCCTGAATAAACTGTGTTGGCTTAGCAACTTGTATATCTTTCTCATAGATCAAGCCGCTTGGGTCAGCTTTCAATTTGCCCTTTGCTTTAATCCATTCCTGTAGCGTAGGCTTAAAAAGGTGGCTGTATAAAGGCTTTTCACCAGAAGTCTGTTCAGCTTCATAAGAAGTAAGCGCACTCGGGTTGAGTAATTCAGATGCAAGTAAACCTTTGCGATGATCAGGCGATGCTAATTTCTTGTCTGGAACAGGTTTGGCTGTTTCTTTCGCGTGTACCACACCACTACCAACTAAAGAAATTAGTAAAAGATTAGTCGCTAACTTTTTCATACTCATTAGTCAGTTACTCCCATTTGGAATTTATTTTTAGCTTCATTCAACTGACTCTGATTAATAGGGTTTACACCTGTTTCTTTGGCTGTAGGTGTATTTACCTGAGTTTCAGCTTCTACCACTCGACCTTCCTGCTGTGCTGATGCTTTGCCAGATGTAGGTTGGTTAATAACATCGTACGGATTGTCGGCTGATAAAATCTTGTACTTCATATCTTCGGTATTCACATTCTGCCAAGTATTTTCTAAACGTGTTCCGTTACGTTCTTCCCAATAACCTTGAGATTTTGCGCCACTGGCTTGAGCTTTTGCCGTTACTTCTTCAACAAATTCAGTTAAGTCCATCTTAGAGAGATCAAGACGACTAAATTCATCAATTGTGAAGCCAGTACATTTTGCGGTTTTAGGATCACCCATGCTTCGTCCTAGCTGTTTGTTGCCTTCGGTATTGATGATTCGGGCTAAAGTAGAGTTAAAACAGCAATACGTTTTCTTCTTGGTACGGCAAAGTTTCACACCAAGAATTTTGACTTGCTTAGAGCAATATTCACCTACATATATACATAAGTTTGCACTGAGTCGGTTCGGTAATGCTTTTTCTTCCTCAGACATCGCACTTTTACATGTGAAAATCTGTTGAATTAAGCCAATTGCTTGTTGTGCAGCAAACGCACTTGGACTAAACATCAAGTTTGCTGCTGTACTAACATTTCCAACCATGCCACCCACTCCCGCACCTGCACCACCTGTTCCGGCAGTTGTACCGCTCGTGTTTTCTTCTGATTTTGCTTGATCTATAACTGATTTCCACTCAATACAGTCGGTATATTTTGCATTTTTAGGATCAGCACAGAAGTTATTTAGCTTATCAATACAGGCATCACCGTCCAGTCCATCAGTACATACTGGTGCGGTATAGTCGATCGGCGTACAACCACCCTCTGAATAAGAGAAATTAAGAGTGGCCTCTGCATAGGTTGGTTTTGTGTTGACTAAACGAACACGGATGATGTTCTCACCAGTTTTGAAATGTTGCCCTAATTCTTGGTTCACGGTATACCCGCCAGTACCACCACTTACCCTAGAAAAGACTTGCACACCATTAATGAAAACATGAAGGTCATCGTCAAATTTAACCCACCCCATATTCATTTTGAATTTTGCATCTGCATCCAGATTAACTTTGAAATGCCATTCAATATCTGAATATTGTTCGGATGCGCCCCAAGAAAATGCAAACTGGCTACCGTTATTCGTAACAGTAATCGGTCTGTCCTGTCGTGTCACTTGTAAAGTGTCTTTAAAACTGGTTGGGTATTTACATACAAATCCCTCTGGGTCTGCTGCATAAGCCATACTACCAAATAGTGTAAGTACACCTGTCAAAGCTATATTTTTTAAATACTTAATCATCACTTGTACCCGATTTACTTACTTGACTGTATTCAGCAAAAGTTTGTTGATCACCTGTGGCAGTACCACTTGGACTAAACCCATATCCCATGGCAGTTAGTTTTGAACCACCACCATTTGCTAAAGCTTCTTGTCCGGCTTTTGTTTCAGCTACAGAAGATGTACCTTGCAGCATGTATAACGCTTCATTTGGCGCATACATTGAGTCATAGGTATAAGGGTTTGCGCCGGCATTTACGAAATCTTGATTAGCGGTAGCATTTGGATCACTGTATTTTTGGTCTACAGTCGAGAAAGTATTTGCAAAAGCATTTTCATTGGTCGGTACTATATCTTGACCACTACTATCCTTTGCCTTTGGTGGCGTACTGCTCTTGCCCTTACAACATGCAGCCAAAGCACCAAAGCCTCGTCTTGAACGACATTGAGATTTCACCCCATTGAATAACCGGATGTTGTCTTTATCCATGTATTTACCGGCTTGATTCCCAATTTCAAGAAGGGCCAAAACATATGGCATATCTTCATCAGGTTTATCTTTTTCTTGCTCACCGATATAACAGTTTGGTCCAACACAGGTTTGAACAGGCTTACATGACAATTGACGTTCTGCGTTTTCTTTATTGTAAGCGGCTAATTCTGTTGGAGTCATTTGCTCCGGCTTGATCGGGGTCGTACATTTGGTTCGAGTTTCATAAAGCGTACATCCCTTAAAAGTGTTGTCACCGACTTTATATTCTTTTTCATCCAAACATTGTTTGGACACAACTTCACAGGAACCGCCGGTTGGTGGAGTCGGTTCTTTACAGGTAGATGTATCTTCTAAGAAGTCATAACAAGTACGGGTTGTTGTATATTGCCAACATCCTCGCTTAACATCTTGTCCATTAAATTGCCTTGTATCTACTGGCTGAGTACATACCAGTTGCTCTACGCAACGCTGCATATCTTGTAATGGAGGAATTGGAGGTCGTGGTAGTTCTGGAAAAGTACAACCGCCCTCTGAATATTCAAAAGTTGCGCCGATTGCTGCGTTCTTCGGAATATCATTGACCAGTCGGACTCGAATAGAGTTTTCACCATTGATGAAATATCTTCCTACATCTAAGTTGGCATCATAGCCATCAACACCACCACCGACACGGCCAAAAATCTCTTGTCCATTCACATAGATATACATATTGTCGTCATAAACAACTCGTCTTAGACGTACTCTCACTTTTTCTGCATTGGTCAGATTAACTTTAAACTCCCAACTCGCATCAGTCGGATATTCCCTTGCAGCCCATGAGAATCCAAAGGTTTTATCAGTCAAACTGACTGTAACGGGTCTGTCCTGACGGACTACCTGAAAGGTATCCCGAAAGTTGTTTGTATAAGAGCAGATTGGATCGTACGGCCCTGCCAAGGCAACCTGTGCAGTTGCATACAAGGACATACCTAGCAGGGATTTTGTGAGCAATTTTAGATAACTATTCATGATCAAATCCCCACTTTAGAGATGGTGCAAGTTGTTACCCAAGATTCTTTGCACTGACATCCTGTATATGTTGAAGGGTCAATTTTGATTACGAAGTTCATTGCAGCCGGACCATCGTAGTTAACCATTTTTGCAACAAAAGTATTTTGGCCAACAACTAAAAATGGTCTTAAATCGAGATTTAAAGTACGACTACCATCAGTTTTTTTGGAATCGGCGCTTGCGATCAATTTGCCATTTAAGAAGAATTCAGACTTGTTATCAAAATAGAAACTTACAAAAGTCATTACTGTACGTTCAGGGTTTTTAACAAGGAAATTGAAATCCCATTGAGCAGCAGATGATCCCTTATCTTTCCAACGCTCATTCATCGAAAAACCGGCATCATTGGATACAAAAGTACTATTTCTGCCGTTGGAGGCACTGGTTAACTTAACTGTGCCACGATCCATACCTGATAGACATTCAGGTAAATCACGAGTACCTGTGACATTGTTGCCACAAACTACTGTACGGTTTTGAGTACATGTTTGTTGGCGGCCTACAGCATAGGAGTTACAAGTCTTGGATAAATATTCAGTACGTGTAGGTTCAATGCCGCACGAATAAGCTTGGCTGTTTGCAGCGTTTACACTAGCACTCGAATTATTATTAACACTGGCTACCTTAGAATTGGTATTTAGGTTGGTTGTATTTCGTTTAACTACCGATTTGCGTAAGGGATCGTTTTCAGAAAATCCACTAATAACTGCTTGGTCATTGGCATTAGAAACAGTACGAATTACGAGGCACTGGTTAGCTAGGTCGGCATTTGCTTTATTCGTACCTTCTGCCATTTGACTTAATTGTGCATCAGAATATTGAAAACACTTATTTTTAAGAGCTAAGCCATCTTTGTCAGGCATGGTATTGGTGTTGTATGTCGCAGTAAGAGAGCTTACGTCACCCCCACCGCCATATAAATCAGTAATAGTAGATTGTTGCTTCGTCAGGTCACGAGTATCGGAATATTTGACAATATTCCGATTATCATCCATTGAATTGATTCCTAAATTTTTCGGATTGGAAGGATCATAAATGTCTTTATTATCATTCGCTGAACGAGCATCATTCGTACCTTTTTGAATATTGCTTGCGTCACCGTATCCTTTCTGTACAGATGGATTGCTACTATCGCAGTTTCCATTCGCGTAATTGTAACCACACTCAATTACGGAATTTATATCAACGCCAGTTTGTTGTTTTGTCAAATTGGGGTTGTAGTTGTAATCTGCAACATTAGCAGCAAAAGATACATTATGTACCGCGAATACTATGCTTGTAGCCAGTAAACTTTTTCTGCTGAACATTAGAAAACACCAAATTTAATATTTAAATTATTTTAATTATAAACTGTAAAAATTCAAACGTTTTATTAATATTAATTGTTAGTTAATACAAATATTAATTTTTTGTTTTTATTTAAATAAAAAAAATGGCTTTAAAAAATTAAAGCCATTTTCAAGGGAAAATCATTCAGGGTTTAGACATGATTACTAGAATCAGTGTATCCAATGATGTTATATACCTGTTGCATAGCCTTACGCCCTCTATCATTGAGTTCAATAGGTTGCTTCATTAAAACATTGGCGTAAGGGTAAAGATTACGAATCAGATGTAGATGATACTCGGAAAGATATTCAGTCGGAATGAGATCAACGTACTTTTCGCCGGCTAAAATAACATGCTCCATGATTTCATCATCGATATGCTCTTGAGGAATGTATTTGATAGCAACAGGATTGGAGTACACCGCAGTCGCACACATCACATAATCACGCATTTCAGCTTTAATGAATTTTAAAAAAATTCCATTTTTTCTTAGCAATTCCATACGATCCATATCCTTCTCCTTAATTCGCTGTTTCACTAAGAGAATCAACTAGCGATCCATTATTCTTACGCGCATTCTCTCGGGCAATAAAGATACGAATTGAGTCACTTTGCTGCTCAAGAGGGATTATTTTATAAAACTCAGGTTTTAGCTGTAGGGCAATTTCCCAAAGTTTACCATCTGACTTAAGTGAGGTCGGTGTTAATAGAATATTTTCTGCATCATGTTTTACCGCAGCCAAAGCCATATCCCAATCTTTAATTGCATTGGGTAAATAGCGGTAATAGCTTGGGTCTTTATTAAATAGATATTGTGCTAATGACTTACGCACAAACGATGGATCAAATGTCTGTTTAGGCTCTTTAAAGTATTCCAGATTGGACATCTTTTCGAGCATATCCAGACAGTCGTAAATACGTTCTGGAAAAAATGCAATCCACTGATGATGTTTCTGCATGACCGCTTCACATATCTCAGGCGTACGGTCTGTCATTGACATGAATTCAATTACAAATGGATGCTCCAAAACCACTTTTTTTAAAACTTCTGGATCACGCTTCTCAATATCAATACGACAGACATATTCTGGCGCTGATAACATTAGCTTATTGATATAGGTAGCATCCCGCAAATGAAGTGGAACAAACTCATGCGCTTTTACATTTTGTTCAATTGCAATATTACAGATTTTGTTGGTCAGCATGGATTGAGGAATGTACTCAATTGCTAAACCATCTACTGTTACCAGATTAATCAAATGTCCATTTTTAATTAAAGAATGATTAAGGCATTCAAAAGCTTGTTTTGGATTATTCAGAATCAGGCGATTTACCAAATCATCTGTATAGAAAATCTTGTCGATCATCGTGTAAACACGTTTATCACGACTTAAGGCTTCAAACAGGACATTATCAGTTAAAAGATTTTCTGGGAAACTGGCAACAATCGTTGGTTCAGATTTAACAATGAGTAGTGCTTCTTCCTCAGAGGATACCCCTGTAAATTTTAATATATCACTCATGCCATTATCCTCATTGTTCAGCTTTCGGTTTTAAGTGAAGCGTAATAGAACCTTCAAGCCCTATTTTTTGTGCAATATTAAGCAAGTTAAATAGCGTAGAGTCACCACCTCCACCAAGATGATAAGTCAATTTACCAACGCTTAAGCCAGTTAACACAGCAAGCTGACGCATACTGATGCTATTTTTTTCACAGTGTTGTTGAATCGCCTCAATAAGTGCAATTTCAATACCTGTTAGTTCGGTATTTACTCTATCAATTGGTACGGATAAAACAAGACTATCTGTTTCTTGGTTTTCCATCATGTCGTACCTTCTGATGACACATTTTCAACTTTTGATTTCGGTGGACGACCACGGGGCCTTTTAACTTTTAAAGTCGAGTTACCATCATCTTTTCTAGGACGACCACGGGGCCTTTTCTCTTTTACTATCTGTTGATCGTCATCAGCGTCATGGTGAGAATAATTCGGGTCAGACTGAACCGTTGCACCTAAACGTGAGAAAGCTTTAAATAATTCAGGTTTCTGTTCCTTTGGTATAGCCGCCCATTGCTCTTTCCAGTTGGTAAGAAAATTATGCAAGGCTTGTCTTAACGTACTATTACGTGAACGAAGGGTTGTACCGCAAATTGTACTTAACCAGTAAGAGAAAGATGCAGGGACAGAGAAAAACATTGACTGAGATTTCTCATTTTCATAAATATTCGTCAAACTTGGATAATAAACAAAAGTTTCATCATCAAATGGATCATGAACTTCTAAATATAGTACATGTTTGTAGTACTTCATGTTCTGAGAAAACAACGGGTCCAAATTACGCAAACTAAATGACGCAGGAAGCACATCTTTATGAACCAACGATCCATCAGCGCGGAATGCGCTCACAGAATACTTAAAGTTATCAAATTCTTGATCATCTTTAAGTTTATCTTTATAAGCTGAAAATGCGTTTCGTGCTTTAATAATAAAGGCAGAGATTTTATCTTTTTGACACGCATCCTCTCCTACCATCTTTGTCAGTTCAGACGCAATATCTGTCCAATCTAACCCTTTGGCTGCATCAGTTAATTCAGCATGAGGTTTTTCATATAAATAAGGTTGGAGATTTAACGCACATTCCATCATGTTCTCGAATGGTTCAGTACGATTCCCAGACCAAGGATTAGGAGAATACTCAGTTAATGTAGCAAGCATTATCAGATGCCCTTTTTGAATCTTCAACGCCTTACTCGCCGCATCAATTCGTTTGATCATTGATTCAGACAATGGAATTGAGAAGTAATTTGTAGACGGCGATGACCGAAAGGACTCAGTGTACTCAGCCTGATTAAACCAATGCGGCTTAGATGAAAGCTTATTTGGGGAAATATATAGGGGGATACCGGCTTTATACGTGTAGTAAGAAACGTGGAAAGATTCATCTGAATGTTCGATTGTATAGTTAATCAGATCAATAAGTGTTTTCTCTGGGATATTAAAACAATCAAAAAATGAAATATTACGCTTACCCACGAAACGAATTACTGAATCTTGGGAATACTTAAAATTCAAGCCTGTAAGCAATGGTGATTTAAGAACAAGATCAGACATAAGCTCTCTAATAATTCAATAAAATATGAACAAAGTATATTAAATATTTTCAGGTTAGTCTATATCAAATATGCGGTATATGTTAAATGAGTTAAAATTACTCAACCCCCCTTTTCAGAATTTGAGAAAGGGTTCGCCATCCGCTTCAAATTCTTGCACTTGTTCTGAGTGGGTTCCACAATCCTGATCTTCTGGCTGCTCGTCATCAGTACTTTCACCCATTTCTATATCATTCTTGAGAATCACTAACTTAGAACTTTTAGTGACCTTCTCCATCATGTTCAAGCCGTTATGAGAATGTTTGAATCAGAGTGTGAGAACTGGAAACTTCTTATTCATCAGTTCACATTCTCTGCCTTAAGCAGAATTTGCTTTACTAGATCAGACCTGTTTTGATCAAAATGATGATCTGATGGATGTGGAGTAATGATCTGAAAATACTCATCGATCCTCAATGCTTTCAAATCCATTTCTAGTAGAACACCATTGCGATATTCAATAAACAATCGAAGCATGAGCAATACATCAATACTGCTCACTGTAGACAGTTTGCGATATTCGCTTAAAGGAACCTCTCGGGTTGAAATATCCTCCACATTCAACCCATAAGGCAATAGATAGGCGAAATACTTTTGATAGGTTTTGTAGTACACCCAAAATGGAATCAGCAACAAAACAAAGCACACGGCCAAAATAAAATAGGTCGGCGTGCTTAAGTCATAGTTGATCATGCAATGCACAACAATGGCCGAACCCACAACATCCATGCCAAAGATAAACGGATATACGCGCCGTAGCTTGTCAAAGAGATTTTTGATTGCTGCGGCCTTTTTAACAGGCAATGGCCTTACGCTATGTACATAGTTTTCATATTCACCGATATTCATGTTTGTTCGTTTGCAGGAAAACAATGTAGACATACGTTGAAGTGATCCTATGGTTTCAGTGTAGGCAAAAAAGTGAAGGGCTTATACCTGAAAAGGTATAAATTGATTAATCTTATTATAAATTATAATAGACTTTAAAATATAATATTTCCTTAATGTTTATTAATAATTAATCATTTTTTGCTTACACCATAAAAAAAGGACTGCTCTACAGTCCTTTTCTCGGGGCGAACAATACTGACCTATTTAAAGCTTTCTTTGATCTGGCGTACCAGAACGGCGTTATGCACGTTTTTAAACTTGTACAGATCAATGAGATGAATTTTTTGGCCGTGGTTAGTGGCTTGATACAAATCCTGTATCTCTTTGATCTCACTATTACGCTCTACGAACTGCTTAACCTTGTGAATACTGGATTCACTTACCGGCACAAAGTAGAGAGCTGCACTGTTTAAAACAAGGAGCGTAGACAGCAAAGCAAGGGTTTTTAGATGTGGTGTAAACACTACTGGCCGATCGGACAGATATTGTAGAATCGGTTTTTTGGCAATGATACTCAGCAAAGAGATCGTGGCTGTTACCGCAAAAAATAATAAGAGATACTCATTGATTTTATGAAGAATACTGGCCCAATTGAACATATCATCCGTTTGGATCGGGATGACTTGGTGCTGACCTGATACTTTAAAGTTATCAGGAACAGGAGAATTGGTGGCATTAGAATTATAACTTGCCATTATATTACCATATTCATAATTGGTAATTTTGTTGTCGGCTACAGCCTCCTGAGCCATTTTTAACTTAACCTGTTTACTGTCATCTGACATGACAGATTGATAAAGCTTTTGATAGCTATCCGTTGAGATTTCCTTAAATGGCGTAAAGGCTACCAACTTGATTATGACAATACCTAATATGATAATCAGGGGTTTGAATGAGAAAAATTTTTTGTGAATAGCTGTGCGTTCGAGCAAGGCTGCCAAGATTAACAATGTAAAAAATTCGGTTATAAAGTTTAGCATTCATATTCTTTAAAAAAACGTTAATTTAATATTAGCTTTTTAAGATGTTTAAGCAAGCTTAATTTTAATCAAATCTATTTAAAAAATATCGATCAAGAATAATCTGAACAAGCCATATAACGGCGTTGGTATTAAATAAAACCTTTTAGGTTTGATAACCAGAAAGCATCCACTCCCATAATCAAATATGGGAGGAATGTTGAGGTATGTGGATCAATTTAGCTTGGTATCTGGAGTGGGTTTAAGGATCGCCAGATTAATTTTTGGAATGATGTTTTCATTGATGAAGGCGATAAAATCCATGAAAGCTGCTTCAAGGGTTTCATCACTGATCGTATCTGCATCAAAATTAGAACCTAAGCAGTCATCAGCGACTTCAATGAAGTGATCGGGATAGTGGCCGAATATCCCCATAAAGGCGGTCAGGACAGGTCGAATTTCAATACGCTGCTTACTCTCTGCGGCGGCTGTGAGCTTATCCATACTAAAACAGCTAAAGGTTCCAAGGATCAGTTCTTCATCTTCCTCAAAATCTTCCCAAATATCCAGACAGGTTGTGGCGAGATGATCTAATTTTAAATTGAGTTGCCAATTATTCATTCCGCATTCCTCAAAAGGCGGTAATTGGCCCAGAGCGAGGATGTATTCCCCCTCAAATTCATCTGATGCAAAGATATGGCATAAGCCATTTAAAAGGACGGCGCTACGAAAAAATAACTTGCCATCTTGGTCATATTTATCAATGAAATCAAAACTTTTAGCATGAAGTAAAAGGTGAATACCTAAAAGATAATCTTCTTCAAATGAGAAACTGGCGATGTCTTGAATGAGCATATCCGCGAGTTGTTGTTGGTCCATGATCGACATCCGGAATATATAAAAACCTAGCAATAAAGCATTTCATTATTGTTGTCCACGACTACGGCGCAACACGCAAAAATAAAATGGGTATTACCAGTAGAAAGTATATAAAACTCCCCTGATGCGGTTGACCGGCCACCCTAAGCAGACAACCTCAAGATGCCACGCCGGACCGCAAATTTTCAAAAAATCGCGCCGCCTACGAGCATATACCACAAATATGCAAGACCTCAGATACCGTCATTTAAACCACATAACCCCGACTGCTATATTCACCATGGGTTTCTATATAAATGTTTTAGGTATTCACAATCTCCTATAGCCATCTATATCAGCACCATAGGAATCTATATGGATCAGTATAGAAATCTATATTGCAACTATAGGAATCTATACCCTCCCCTATAGGAAACTATAAATACAAAATAGCTAACTATATAAAGAGGGCCAGAACACCACAGATTGCGATATATAAAGGGACAGGATTCAGGTGGTGATAAGTGTACAGATTAAATATAGAAAGCTATTACAGGGAATGTAGAAAGCAATGGTGGGGTTTATAGTAGTCTGGTTTAGGTATAGTCATCTAAATATAAACAACTATTGAATTTTAAAAGTAAGCATCGGATGTACCGCGCCAGATCGGATTAAATTAAATATAGAAAGCCAGTTTAGGTATATAGGAAGGTATTTTGAGATTATAGGGAACTATAAAAGATAATATAGAGGACTATATTAGTGATATAGATCACTATAATGATAAGGGGCGCGGCGGCGGGGCGAACCCTAGCTCTAGGGCGACATAAACCTAACGGTAGGTTTAATTATAGGCTTACACTAATTCATGCTGATGAACGATTATGCCCCGCCAGAATAAGTATAATCCAAGATAATCAAATATACATAATATAGATGTAAAAGATTGTCCCAAATAAAAACACTATATAGATAATAAGACTGCCCTATTCAGTCGGGTGAATGGTGGAGGAATCTTAGTACTGCACATAATAGTGAAATGATTCCTTAATTCAGTGAGTTATTGCTATTTTGCATATAATATTAAATTGATTTTAAGCTTTATATATAGTATTTTTAATCTAATATTTTATATTTCCGAAATATTAATTCAAAAATTAATCATTTCTTTATTTTAAGCATGAGGTTATTTAAATGAGTATTGATGCAAATCAGCTTATCGCTGAAAATCCTGACTTAACCGAAACGTTTAAGGACCTATTAAAAAATAGTGATGTAACTTCTATTGAAGATGTTATTAAAAACCTTAATATGATGGCTGACGTTAAGCGTAAAGAAGAATACGCTACGCTCTATCATGAGTTTCAAGATCGTGTAGTTGCACTTGGCTTTCTTACCGTTCAAGACTTTATTACTGCTATCGAAGCACAAGGTATTATCAAACCTTCACGTACTTCACGCCGTAAAGTAAAAATCCGTTTCCGTGATACTGAAAATGAAAACAACACTTGGACTGGTCGCGGTAAGCAACCAAAATGGCTCCAAGCGCATATTGAAAATGGCCGCCAACTTGAAGAATTTGAAGTTAAAGAACCGGAAGAATCCGAGTCTGAAACAGAGTCAGAAGCAAAAGCTTAAATCTACCCAAAAAAAGCCTCCATCTATGGAGGCTTTTTAGTTTCATTAATCAAAGTGGGAAACGTGAAAAAATCACAATCGCTAGTGATTATGTTTTACACGATTTTGATGATCATGAGGACTAATCGATGCAATTGCATTATCTGGGCTTAACCTCCTTATTTCTTTTTTTTCTGTACACAGTTTTTGTTCTGGCCGGATTCTATCTACTGCACACGGCGCTAGGAATCATTTGTCGAAGTTTTTTGATTAAGACAGGAAAGAATATTTTTTATCCCTTATTTTTTGTCACAGCTTTTCCAATTTTAATGATCTTGTACAGACAATCCGTTAGTCTGGGCCTTCTCACTTTTCATGATCCTGACATTAAGGTGTATATCGATATTGCTACCCAGATCGTCCCTCTTTTTTGCTGCCTCTTATTGTTGTTTTATATCCTAAAAAAAGCACCGACCAACCTAGTACCCTAACCCTTCAAAATTTTAGTTTTCTTTTTTGATAATAATTGCAAACCTTCTATTTTTTTCTTATTCTAATACCAAGGTCGCCTACCGTACTTACGCATGAGTAAAAAAGGGATTTGAAAACCATGTGTTTAATTTCTTAAACCATACTACACAATTAATTTTCTTAAGCATCAACTCGTTTGGTTCTTAGCATTTAAACATGCGTTGCTATATGTCTTATGACACCAAAAAAATTCTTTATATAAAGAATTTAGAGTTAATGGTAGAGAGAATTATGTCTATTCAAGAATTTGTATTTCAATTATCAAACAAAGTTCAGCTCAAGCATACGGTTAAGATTGCTCGTTCACATCTCTATGAGTTAATTGCAGTAAGCAGAGGGTATAAATCCTACAATGCTTTGATTGCTCAAAATATTATTATTAATGCTGAATTTGGTCATAATTTTAAAAATGGTGGTTTCCATTCAAATGATATACACCAAGCTCTTTTAAAAAAGCTACATGTATTACTCAAATCAGACCTACCAGATACATCATACAAAGAGATTGCTCAAACACTTCATACAGAACTCTTACTCTTGAAAATAGAATCCATCAATTTACCTTCTATTAGAGAAGAATTGTCGTACATGGACTTTGCAGATGGACTAATCCAAAGTGATGAAGATGTAGATTTTGAAGAAATAAAATGCAACTTAGACCAGATAAAATCTTATGCAGAAGATCGACACAACCCTGATGCCTGTGCAGTCATGGCCGGATATTATAGATATTTAGCAAATCAAATCGCCCCTAATGGTAAACAGTGGTCCAATTTTGGTGCAATCTGGTCTAATACTCAATTTAAGTATATCCAGAATGAGGAAACAAGAAAAAATAAAGCCTTGTATGAATCATATATACAGCAAGCAGAAACTTTTGAAGAAAAAATACGACTGCAACCCATTAATTTAAATGAGCTTCTGTCAGAAGATTATTATTACGGCGAACAAAATATTAAAGATAATGATGAATTTTATCAGAAGTTGATATATGTATGCCGTTTGGGTGATGTCGAAGCAATTGAACTGTATTTGTACGATGATCACTTCAAGAGTCTTGATGATGCGTGGACGTATGTTTATTTAGCTCAAATGTTAGGTGTAGATTTTACTAGAGATGATTATAAAGCCTACAATGCTGACACTGGCGAGGAGTATGATGGCTATGGCCCTTTAGAAGCCATAGGCCGTGATGCAATTGATATTCCCCCACTTGATAGTGAGAGAAATGAATTAGCCAAAGAAAGAGCGAAAGAGCTTTTTGACAAAATGTAATAGATCGGATCAGTCAGGGTCGGAACATCTTTTTTCGGGACCCTGACTACACTTCAATG